>JAXJYR010000313.1:0-5394 GCA_036306885.1 Longicatena sp. | reverse complement strand
TCGGTAAGGCTATTTCGCAAGTGGAAGAAATCATTCAAAAATTAAAAGCGCTTTAATCTATATACATCTTAACTTTATGGTTGAGATGTTTTTCTTTTATCTTATGAAATAAGGCATTCATTTTATTTAAATTCATGATATAATATTTAAAGGATAAGGAGGATATTGACATGTCAAATTTAAATCCATTAAAAAAGATTGTAGAAAAACAAAAACAAGGTCAAGCTGTAGGGATTTACTCTTGTTGTAGTGCAAACGATTATGTAATCGAAGCTGCATTAGAAGCTGCGAAACGCGATGATTCTTGTGTATTAATTGAAGCTACTGCCAACCAAGTAGACCAAAACGGTGGATACACTGGAATGAAACCAATCGATTTCATGAACTTCGTTATGGAAAAAGCTGAAAAAGTTGGTCTTTCTAAAGATCGTATTTTCCTTGGTGGAGACCACTTAGGTCCATTAACATTCGCATCTAAACCAGAAGCTGAAGCTATGGAAATGGCTAAAGAATTAGTACGTTGCTATGTTGCGGCAGGATTTACAAAAATCCACATCGACACTAGTATGAAAGTTGCTGATGATGATCCAAATGAACGTTTAAGTGACGAAACAATCGCTCGTCGTGGAGCTACTTTAGCTAAAGTTTGTGAAGAAACTTACAACGAATTATTAAAAACAAACCCAGATGCAATCGAACCAGTTTACATCGTTGGTTCAGAAGTTCCAATTCCTGGTGGAGCACAAGATGCTAACGCTGGAATGCAAGTAACTCGTGTAGAAGACTTCAAAGCGACAGTTGCTGCTTTCGAAAATGCATTCGCAAAAGAAGGATTAGACCGTGCTTGGGCAAACGTTATCGCAGTAGTAGTTCAACCTGGTGTTGAAGAAAAAGATGCTGGATGTACAGAATACGACCGTGCAAAAGCTGCTGAATTAATGGCTAGTATCGAAGCATTCCCTAACCTAGTATTCGAAGGTCACTCAACTGACTACCAAACAAAAATTAAATTACGTGAATTAGTAGAAGATGGTGTTGGAATCTTAAAAGTTGGTCCAGGTATGACATATGCAATGCGTGAAGCATTATTCTCATTAGCATACATGGAAGATATGCAATTCCACGGACGTGATGAAGAAAAATCTAACTTCATCAACATCTTAGAAGAAGAAATGTTAAAAGAACCTAAAAACTGGTGCAAACACTACCACGGTGATGACAACGCATTATGGTTCAAACGTAAATTCTCTTTCTCAGACAGAAGCCGTTACTACATGCCAAACGAACGTGTAGCTGCTGCGAAAAACAAAATGATCGAAAACTTACGTAAAGATGGTATTAACTTAGCTGCATTATCTCAATTTATGCCTATTCAATACACTAAAGTACGTGAAGGTGTTTTAGCTGCAGATCCTGAAGCATTAATCAAAGATCGTATTAAAAACACAATCGATGAATACGTATACGCTTCTCACCAAGAAGAACTATTCAAATAAGAAAAAATTATTTAAATCCGAAGAATTTTCTTCGGATTTTTCTTTTCTTCTAAAAATAATATGTTATACTATCTTTGATAATATTAAAAACCAGATGTAATAATCATTATAATTATTTATCTATGTTCATCCAATTGGATAAAAGGGGTTCTTATGAAAATTTTTACTGACACATCAACACTATACTCTCCACAAGAAGCAGAAAAATTAGGTTTTAAAGTATTGCCTTTAACTGTTTCTGTAAACGGCAAAACATATAAAGAATTTGAAGAAATTTCTCCTGAAGACTTCTTAAAAGAAGTACAAGGAGGACATACTCCAACTTCTTCACAACCATCTGTTGGTATGGTAATGGAAGCCTATGAAGCTTGCGATGATGAAATCCTTGTCATTTCGATGGCCGATGGTTTATCAGGTACTTATCAAAGTGCAGTGGGGGCAAAAAACTCACTAGACAATAATGAACGTATTCATGTCATTAACACGAAAACACTATGTGGTCCACATCGTTATTTATTAGAAAGAGCTTTAGAGCTTCGTGAAGAAGGTCTTTCACTAGAAGCGATTAAAGAACGTCTACAAATTGCGATTGACAATAATAAATCATTCTTAATTCCTCGTGACTTTGACTTTTTAAAACGTGGTGGACGTATGACTCCTACTGCTGCGGCAATTGGTGGTCTTTTAAAAATTGTCCCTATCATGACACAAACAGATGATGGAAAACGTCTAGAAAAAGCTGGAATTAAACGTACATTTAAAGCTGCGGTATTAGATACTTTAAAATGGTTTAGTGAACATAATTATCAAGAAGGATATCGTTTCTATGTAACTCATGCTGGAGCATATGAAGATGCACAACTAGTTGTCGATTTAATCAAGGAAAAATTAGGTGTTACAAATACTGAAACATTTATTTTATCACCTGCCTTTATTACCCAAGGTGGACCTCTTTGTGTCGCAATTCAAGCAATTAAAGAAATCTAATTTTATTAAAACACAACAAAAGTTGTGTTTTTTTTGTAGATAATAAAAAAAGGATATCACTATCCTTTTCTTAACATATTTATTTTGATTCTTCAAACATACATCTTGCGACATGAACACCACTTGCAGAAGCATGTGATAAAGAGTGAGTAATTCCACTTCCATCTCCAATGATATATAAACCTTTGTGTTTTGTTTCTAGGTTTTGATCTACTTCTACTTCCATGTTATAGAACTTAACTTCGACTCCATATAACATTGTGTCATCGTTTGCAGTTCCTGGTGCTACTTTGTCTAAAGCATAAATCATTTCAATAATTCCATCTAAAATACGTTTAGGTAAAACTAAGCTTAAATCTCCTGGAGTAGCTGATAAAGTTGGTGTCATAAATGAATCTTGAATACGTGATTCAGTCGAACGTCTACCACGAATTAAATCACCAAAACGTTGTACAACAACTCCTCCACCTAACATATTACTTAAACGAGCAATCGATTCACCATATCCATTTGAATCTTTAAATGGTTCAGTGAAGTGTTTAGAAACTAATAATGCAAAGTTTGTGTTTGTTGTTTGTTTAGCTGGATCTTCATAACTGTGTCCATTTACAGTAATGATTCCATTTGTATTTTCACTTACAACCGCACCTTTTGGATTCATACAGAAAGTACGTACTTTATCTCCATATTTTTCAGTACGATATACAATTTTACTTTCGTATAATTCATCTGTTAAGTGAGCAAACACATTGGCAGGAAGTTCTACACGTACTCCAATATCAACACGGTTTGATTTTGTTTCAATTTTTAAATCTTTACAAATAGATTCCATCCATTTACTTCCACTACGTCCTACAGAAATAATACAGTTTTTACAATCATAAGTTGCATCTTTCGTAATCACTTGATAAGCGTCATCATCATGTGAAATCGATAAAACTGGAGTATCAAAATAGAATGTTACTTTTTCTTTTAAATCCGCATACATATTTTCTAATACAACATAGTTAATATCTGTTCCTAAGTGACGTACGCTAGCATCTAATAAGTGTAAGTCATGTTGAATACATAATGTTTTAAATCTAGTTCCTGCAGTTGAGTAAAGCTTAGTACCTTCTCCACCATATTTCATATTAATATCATCTACATAATGCATCAAATCAAGAGCTCTGTTTTTTCCAATATATTCATATAGAGTTCCACCAAAGTCATTCGTGATATTATATTTTCCATCAGAGAATGCACCTGCTCCTCCAAAACCACTCATGATACTACAGCTTTTACAGTTAATACAGCTTTTGATTCTTTCTCCATCAATAGGACAATGACGTTTGTTTAAAGCATGTCCCATTTCAAACACCGCAACCTTTAATTCTGGTTTGTTTTGCATTAATTCATATGCCGCAAAAATTCCTCCTGGACCAGCTCCAACAATAATAACATCATAGTACATTTTCAACTCCTCCCTTACTTTCAAAGTATGTTCTAATAATGTGTGAATGGATACATCTAATACATTGCTTATTTTCATTAACATCTCAATATCAGGTAATGAAATTCCTTTTTCCCATTTTGATATTGTTTGTCTTACAACATGCAAACGCAATGCTAATTGTTCTTGTGAAAACCCTTTTAATTTACGATATTTCACTAGTTGTTGTGAAAACATTTTTGCACCTTCTTCTACTTTTAATTATACAAGATTTTAACTTATATTCAAGCAACGATAGTTAACATTATGAAAAAGATAAATAACAAAAAAATCCCCTTAGTTCATACTAAGAGGATCAATAAAGTATTATTTTTTTCCAAACATATCTGCAACGTTTCCTAAAAGGCTCATTGCATCTTTAGCATCTACTTTACCTAATAAATTTTTTACATCTCCTAAATCTACACCATCTAAAAGACCTGTAATATCAAGGTTTAAGTAGTCTGCGATTTTTGTTAATTGAGAAGCTTTAATTTCAACTTTTCCACTTAACATTTGTCCTAATGTATCTTTTGTTACATTTAATACATTTGATAAATCATCCATATCAAATTTTTGGTTTTTAATTAGTTCTAAAATTTTATCCATATTCTTTCTCCTTCTATCTCTTCCGTAAAAATTTTACTTGAAATTCCTAAATATTTCAATATAAATTTTACTTAAATATTATGATGGAAATAATATAATGTGCGCGTTTGAGAATCAAAATAATAAATATTAAATTTATAAATGGAACATTCATCATCTATGTAAATATAATCATTATCATCTACACATTCAAAATCAAAATCATAATATTTTGAAAGCTCACTTGAATCATTTGCATTAATCATCATTTCAAAATATCCGATTGCTTCAAACATTTTATTTCGATCTTGTTCATTCATTGGTTTCAAATATTTATTATCTTCAATTTGTACTTCTGGATATTCGTATTTCGTAAAACTTGTCATATCTTGATATTCTCCCATTGTATAATGTTTACGATTTTGATATGTTCCTAGCGATAATGCAACCTTATTTTTTTCTAAAAACCAACATCCATATAAAATAGCTACAATTCCACTTAGTAACACAAGTAGCATTATTATCTTTTTTAAACTCATTATTTATCACCTATTCCATTATACAATATTGTATATATATAAATCTTACAATTAAATGACAAAAGTGCCTCTATATGAGACACTTTTGTTTTGTTTTATTTTGCTGTAGCGTATTTTACTGTTGAGTATGGAGTATAAACATTATATTGAATGTCTTCTCCTGATTTGTAGTTTTTGTAACCACGTACTTTGAAGAAGTATTTTTTACCACTATTTAAAGATTTCGCTGTGTAGCTTAATTCTTTTGTTGTAGTAAGTTTTGTGTATTTTCCATCTTTACTTGTTGCACGGTAAACTTGATAGTGAGTTACAC
>JAXJYR010000312.1:0-9083 GCA_036306885.1 Longicatena sp. | reverse complement strand
GTGATTAATGAAGCAATTCAATTAGCAAAACGTTATTGTGCTGATGATGCTTACAAATTAATTAATGGTGTTTTAGATCGTCTATGAGTGTCTATCGCGTCTATGACGTTGTCCATGCCATTAAGGATAGCCTAGAGCGTAATGCTTCTTTACATCAAATTATGATTAAGGGAGAAATATCAAACTTTACAAATCATCGTAGTGGCCATTGGTATTTTACCTTAAAGGATGAAAAAGCACGTATTTCAGCAATTATGTTTGCCTCAAATGTGCGTAATGCGAAATTTTTACCACGTGAAGGGATGAAAGTAATAGTTACTGCAAATGTTAGTATGTATGAAGCGAGTGGTACGGTCCAATTATATGTAAGTCAGATTACATCAGATGGGTTAGGTGATTTATATTTACAAATTGAAGAACGCAAAAGGAAGCTTTCCCAAGAAGGTTTATTCGATTTAAAATATAAGAAACCCTTACCACGTTTTCCCCTGAATATAGCGATTATTTCGGCGAAAACAGGAGCTGCCATTCAAGATGTCTTGACTACCATCGCAAGACGATGGCCGTTAGCTGATGTCCATGTATATGAAGCATTGGTGCAAGGAGTCAAAGCAAGTGAGGATGTCATTGCCAAACTAAAATTAGCAGATCAAAACCAACATGATGTCATCTTAATTGTTCGTGGTGGAGGTTCTATTGAAGACTTATGGTGCTTTCACTCTGAAGAACTAGCACGTGCTGTATTTGCAGCTAAAACACCAATTATTAGTGGAGTAGGACATGAAAGTGATATTACTTTAATTGATTATGTTAGTGATTATCGGGCTCCAACCCCAACGGCAGCTGCTGAAATTGCAGTACCTGATCTATTTGAAGTCAAAGAAAATGTACGTTCTTTATTAAACGCAATGATTACATCAATGCGGCGAATTGATCGTAATGCCCGTACATCCTTACAACAAATAAGTAATCACCCCTATTTAAAAGATCCTAATAATTACTTAAAAGAATATCAAATGAAAGTATTGATGTTAAACAAAGCTCTAAATGATTATCCTAATAAATTATCATCTAAACGTTTACGTTTAAATCAAAGTATTCATTTGTTATTACAAAAACAAAATCAATTTACCCAAGAACATAAGTTATTGATTCATCGTTATCAATCCATTTTAGAACAAACAGTTCAAAAACAATTGATTCAACAGCGTCATCGCTATGCTTCTTTGATTGAATTATTAGATGCATATTCACCCTTATCGGTATTAAAAAGAGGATATGCTATTACGATGAAAGAGAATCATGTGATGAAAAGTATCGATGAAATCAATATCGATGATCAAATACAAATTAAAATGAACGATGGTATTATTTATGCTAACGTAACCAATAAGGAGAAAAATGATGGAACAAAACAAGACCTTTCAACAATCATTACATCGCCTAGAAACCATTGTAAATGAATTAGAAAAAAATGAAATTGAGCTAGAACAAGCAATGCAACTATTTGAAGAAGGTTTACAATTAGCATTATCTTGTGAACAATCTTTAAAATCATTTGAAAATAAAGCTGCATCTTTATTAAAATCATATCAGGAGGCGCAGTCATAATGAAAACATTTGAACAATATTTAAAGGATTTATTTGCAACCTTACCAAATAGTAGAGTTGTAGACGCAATGAAATATTCGCTTGAAGCAGGAGGAAAAAGAGCGCGTCCAAAATTATTATTTGCCGCCTTAAAAGATTATGGCTTAAATGAAGAAATTGGATATGCTGCAGGTGCTGCGATTGAAATGATTCATACTTATTCATTAATTCATGATGATTTACCAGCGATGGATGATGATACCTTACGTCGTGGCTTACCAACTTGCCATATTGCCTTTGATGAAGCAAGTGCGATTTTAGCAGGAGATGGATTATTAACTCATGCCTTTTATCTAGCTGCGAATGCATCAGATGATCCTAAAATTGCGATGAATATTGTAAAAGCTGTATCAATGTATTCAGGTGCAGCAGGAATGATACATGGACAATGCTTAGACTTAGCTGCGGAAAAACAAACTTCAATCACGATTGAAGAAATATTACAAATTCACGAATATAAAACAGCAAAACTATTAACTTTACCATTATTATGTGCTGCTTATTTGGCAAACAGAGAAGAAGATTGTCCATTATGGATGGAATTTGGTAAACATATTGGTTTAGCATTCCAAATTCAAGATGATATTCTTGATGTCACAAGTTCTGAAGAAGTATTAGGTAAAAATATTAATAGTGATGTAGCACAAGAAAAAAATACTTATGTTACATTAAAAGGTTTAGCCCAAGCTCAACTAGATGTAGATGCACATTTTACTAGAGCTTTTGAAATTTTAGACCAATTAAACTTACAAGATTCTAATGTATCTGATATTGCGAAAGGATTACAGAATCGTAAAAATTAAGGAGTGATTTTATGGAAGCACAAAAAAGCTGGGAACATATCAAGGATATGAATATTGACCAACTTAATGCACTTGCACAAGAATTACGTGAATTCTTATTAGAAAGTGTTTCAAAAACAGGTGGACATCTTTCCAGCAATCTTGGAATTGTCGAAATGACAATAGCCTTGCATTATGTTTTTGAATCACCCAAAGACAAGATTATTTTTGATGTTGGTCATCAATCTTATATTCATAAGCTTCTCACTGGTAGAGCACAGCAATTTTCTACACTACGCCAGTATAATGGAATCTCAGGATTTCAAAAACGATGTGAAAGTGCGCATGACCCTTGGGAAGCAGGACACTCTTCGACTTCCTTATCAGCAGCCTTAGGAATGGCTATTGCCCGTGATTTAAACCATGAAGATCATCGTGTGATTGCCTGTATTGGAGATGGAGCACTAAGTGGTGGAATGTCATTAGAAGCACTGAATCAAATTGGTAGTGAACAGCGGGACATGATTATTTTATTTAATGATAATAATATGTCTATTTCTCATAATGTAGGGGCAATGAGTGATGCCTTTACTCGCTTAAGAACCTCGAAAGGATATAATGTATTAAAAGAAGATTTAAAACAATCACTATCTAAAAACAATATTGGGAAAACTTTATTAAAATCAATGCAAAATGTTAAAAACACATTAAAAGAAAATGTTGTCGATACCTCTATCTTTGGAAATTTTAATTTAGAATATATCGGACCAGTTGATGGACATGACATCGCTAAATTAATACATGTATTTGAACATATTAAACATCTAAAAGGTCCTGTTGTTGTGCATGTTTTAACTACCAAAGGAAAAGGTTATAGTTATGCAGAAGCTGACAAAACAGGAGCATGGCATGGTGTTGGTCCATTTGACCTAGAAACAGGAAAAAGTATCAGTAAATCACTACCAGGAATGAAAAGCTGGAGTGAAATAATATCAACAGCTTTATGTGATTTGGCTAAGGATAATAAAAAAATAGTTGCGATTACTCCTGCCATGATTTCAGGAAGTAAGCTCCAAAACTTTTTTGATTTATATCCAGAACGTAGTTTTGATTGTGGAATTGCCGAAGAACATGCAATGACCTTTGCAGCAGGACTAGCAACTAATCAAATTCGTCCTTTTATTAGTATTTATTCTTCCTTTATCCAACGTGCATATGACCAAATCAATCATGATGTTGCACGTATGAAATTACCAGTTGTCATTGGAATTGATCGTTGTTCATTAGTAGGAGAAGATGGAGAAACCCATCACGGAGTATTCGATATTGCATTACTACGAAACATTCCAAACCTCATTTTATCGCAACCAAAAGATGCGAAAGAAGCATATGAGCTACTATACACAGCATTCCAACAAGAGCTACCATTTGTCATTCGTTATCCAAGAGGAAGTGTTCATTATGAACAAGGAGAACGAAAATTATTGCCAATAGGAAGCTGGGAAGTGTTATCTGAAGGGAAAATTACGGTCATTACTTATGGAGATAGTGTTTCTAAAGTACTTGAACAAGTGAAAAAACTTCCTTATCCTGTTCAAGTAATCAATGCGCGTTTCTTTAAACCAATTGATGAGAAGCTACTGCATTATCTTATTCAACAAAAACAACCAATCATTGTATATGAAAACGATATCTTAATTGGTGGTTTAAGCAGTGCTATTTTAGAATATATCAATGATCATCAATATCATGTAGACATTACAAGAATCGGTATCGAGGATCATTTTGTGACACATGGAAATATTAATAAATTAAAAGAAGTGGAACAAATTGATTTAAATACCCTCATGCAAACAATTGAACAAAAGTATCAGGAAGATAACTATGAGACTAGATAAATATATTTTAGAAAAAGGATATGCACCAACACGTTCTCGAGCACAAGATTTGATACAACAAGGATGTGTTAGCATTCAAGATAAAATTGTAACCAAAGCATCCTACGATGTGAAAGAAAACGATGAAGTTATTGTGACATTACCAGAAGAAAGCTTTGCCTCTAGAGCTGGTTTTAAACTCTTTGATGTTTTAGAAGCTTTCCAAATTAACTTAAATAATCGTATTGTCATCGATGTTGGAGCAAGTACTGGTGGCTTTAGCGACGTATGTTTAAAACAAGGCGCAAAACTTGTATATGCAGTTGATGTTGGTAGTGATCAATTATTAGAAAGACTAAAAAATGATCCTCGTATCGTCAATATGGAACATACGAATTGTCGCTATCTTGAACCATCCATGTTTAAAGAAGCAATTGATTTTGCCTGTATGGATGTATCATTTATTTCTGCGAAGCTGATTTTACCAGCTTTATTTCAGACAATGAAACAAGTAGAAGCGGTAATCTTAATCAAACCACAATTTGAAGTAGGAAAACAAGCTTTAAATAAACATGGTGTCGTTAAGGATAAAAAAGAACATGTTAAAGTATTAAGAGATATGGTATCTTTCGTCGAACAACAAGGATATTATGTAAAACATTTACAACCTTCTTCCATCGTAGGAAGAGATGGAAACCATGAATACGTGATGCATGTTGTCGAACAAGAATGTCATCAAGTATTTGCCTATGAAAAAATCGTAAACGAAGCAAACTCTTATGTTAGGAGGTGAGCATTTTGCTACAATCTATTTACGTCAAAAATTTCATTTTATTAGATGAAGTACAATTAGACTTTAATCAAGGAATGTCTGCTTTTATTGGAGAAACAGGAGCAGGTAAATCCTTATTAATGGATGCCATTTCGGTTTTAAAAGGTGAACGTGTACAAACTTCAATGATTCAACAAGGGAAAGAACAAGCCATTGTAGAAGGAGTTTTTACATATGAACCAAACTCAATAATTCATCAAAAGCTTTTAGAAATTGATTTAGCAGATGAAGAGGGTCAATTGATTTTAACACGGCAATGGAATGTAAAAGGAAAAAGTAGCGCACGAGTGAACCATCGTAATGTATCACTTTCTATGCTCAAAGAAATCACCGAACATTTATTGGATATTCATTCACAACATGACGTGATTTCATTATTAAATCCTAAAAACCATCTATCTTTATTAGATAGTTATATTAATGATGATCAGTTACTAAAAAAAGTAGCTACTTCATGGAAAACCTATCAAGAAGCATTATCGGCATTAGAAGATGTCCAAAATAATGGCTATAATGAAGATGATTTAGATTATTTAACCGAACAATTTAATGAAATAAATGATGCCAATATTCAAATCAATGAATTAGAAGCGTTAGAACAACAAATGAAAGCAATGCAATCCTTTGAAAAGAACCAACAAAATATCCAAGCAGCAATTCAAGCGGTAGATGGTGATGATGGAGTATTAAATAAGCTTTATGATGCGATTCATGCGCTTGCAAGTGTTCAAGATTGTATTGAAGAACGTTTTCATGATGAATTAAATGATTACTACTACAATATCGAAGATTTAATGACTCAATTAAAGGATACACTTAGCAACTTAGAATTTGATGAAGAAGCATTTAACGCTATGCAAGATCGTATCACTTTAATTCGACGTTTAATGCGTAAATATGGAAACAGTGAAGAAGCATTAATAAACAAAAAAGAACAGTTAGAACAAGCTATAGATTCAATTATTCATCGTTCTTCATTAATTTCTAAGCTAACTAAACAATGTAGTCAATGTAAAGAAGCGTTCTTAAAGGATGCTCAACAATTACATGACATAAGAGTAAACGTCGCATCTGATTTAGAAAAGCTAGTTTTAAAACAACTTCATGATTTAAGCTTAGAACATGCCAACTTTAAAATTCAATTCCAAACTCATGATGGTAATGCGAAAGGAATGGATCAAGTGGCCTTCTATATTTCCATGAATAAAGGAGAGACTTTAAAGCCATTACAAAATACGGCATCAGGTGGAGAATTATCACGTTTTATGCTAGGAATGAAAGCTGTATTTGCGCATCATCAAGGAATTGAAACGATTATTTTTGATGAAATTGATACTGGAGTAAGTGGTAGTGTCGCTTTACGTATTGGTAAAAAAATGCAAGAAATTGCTAGTCATCTGCAAGTGTTTGCCGTAACCCATTTAGCACCTGTTGCCGCTTGTGCCGATGAACTTTATTACGTTGAAAAAACACAGGATGATGTTCATACAAATACCAATATTCACCTATGTGATGAAGAACAAACCATTTGTCAATTAGCGATGATTGCGGCAGGTACAACAAGTGAAGCGGCAATGAATGCTGCAAGCGAATTACGAAAAAAAGCACAATCTAAAACTCTTTGATGCTTTTCAAAGAGTTTTTTACAATAAAGGAGACCTTTTATGAGAGAATTATTAGCACCAGCAGGGAATATGGATGCCTTTAAAGCTGCGATTGCCAATGGATGTAACGCCATTTATTTAGGAATGCAAAAATTTGGAGCACGTGCTTATTCTACGAATTTTGATTTAGATACATTAAAAGAAGCAGTCCAATATGCACATTTAAGAGATGTAAAAGTATACGTTACCATGAATACCATTGTTTATGAAGACGAAATGGAAGAAATGAAACAGCAAATCCGTGATTTAAATGAAGTCGGTGTCGATGGTATCATCGCCCAAGATTTAGCAGTATTTCAATACATCGTCGATAACTTCATTGATTTAGAAGCGCATTGTTCGACACAAATGGGAATTGATGATTTAGAAGGTACGTTATTATTAAAAGAAGCAGGTGCCAAACGTGTTGTATTATCACGAGAAGTTCCTATTGAAGCAGTAAAACATATTCGTAAAACAGCTGATATTCCAATTGAAATTTTTGTGCATGGAGCTTTATGTGTATCTTATTCAGGAAACTGTTTGATGTCAGGATTAACTGGATATCGTAGTGGAAATAGAGGGCGATGTGTTGGTTCCTGTCGTAAACAATATGAACTCATCGATCAAACAAACAACAAAAGTATTACCAATTCATTTATTATTTCTACCAAAGATTTAAATACGATTGAGCATGTGGATGAATTTAAAGGTATCGATTCTTTAAAAATTGAAGGTCGTATGAAAGAAAGTATTTATGTTGCGAATGTTATTTCTAATTATCGTAAAGCATTAGATGGTAAATATCATCCACAAATGCATCAAAATCTGGCGAAAACATTCTCACGTACTTTTACGAAAGGATATTTATTCCATGAAGACCCTCGTGATATTTCTAATATTCAACGTTCTAATAACTTTGGATATCAAATTGGGACAATTACTGGTTTTAATAAAGGATATTATGAAATTACTTTATGCGATGAATTAAATCAAAATGATATTATTCGTATTGCCCATAAAGATGAAGATGTGATTTTATCCTTAGTAAAAATGTATAATCGCAATGGTCAATTAATTAATTCTGCAAATAAAGTAGTATATGTAAAAGCAAAAGAAAGATTACATGTTGGAGATGTTGTATATAAAACCAAAGATTATTTATATACCAAACAATTAGAAACGATGTTAGATGGAGAATTTAAACGTTTTCCATTAGATATTAATGTTTATGCATATCCAAACCAACCATTAATGATTGAAGCTTCTGCGTTTCATATGACATACTATTATCAAGGAGAAGAGGAAGTATTATTAGCGAAAAATCAACCAACTACAATCGATCAAATCACAAAACAATTTGCGAAGTTAAATGATACTATCTTTACATTAAATTCAGTATCTTTTGATGATCATAATGTCTTTATTCCGGTAAAAGTATTAAATCAAGCTAGAAGAGAGATTGTCCAGGGTCTATATGATTTAAAATTAAGCGAAAAAGCAACTCGTACAAAAGAAGCTTCTGACAAAAAAACAATTACATTCCCAACGAAACAGCCATATTTAACAGCGATGGTATCCAACCAAGCACAGTATGATGCTTGTAAAGAAGCGGGTATTACTGCGATTTATTATGATAATGTCGTAAGACGTAATCAAATAAAATATCAGGATAAAGAAGGGGAATTACTAGTTGGTGGTTATGGTGGTATCTACTACTATAAAGATAAAAATCCATTTGTGACAGATTATTCTTTAAATGTAGTAAATGCCGCGAGTGTATATAAGTTACACGAATTAGGGGCAAAACGTGTTACTTTATCCTATGAATTGAATCGAAAACACATCCAGAACTTAATCGAAAACTATCAAAATGAAAATGGTGGTTCACCTTGTTTAGAAATGATTGTCTATGGACGTGCACCATTATTATTTACAAAGTATTGTCCATTACGTAAAATGAATCTATGTGGTAAATGTAAAGATCGTCAATATGTATTAAAAGATGGTAATGATACTTTTCCAATTGTGTCTCATCAAGATTGTACGACAACCATTTTAAATGGTAAGGTATTAAATTTATTAGACGAAATTCCTTCATTGAATGGGATTGAAGCCTTCCGTTTAAACTTCACATTAGAATCAAAAGAAGAAGTAAAGGAAATCATTGCCATTGCCAAGGCTAAATTAGCAGGTGATACAATCCCAACTTTTAACCAACAAGAACATACCAGAGGATACTTTAACAAAGAAATTGTGTAATTTATCTTCATAATATGCTTTAAATAAGATACATACT
>JAXJYR010000311.1:0-2771 GCA_036306885.1 Longicatena sp. | reverse complement strand
GCTTTATGTCATATGTGCTTCCATGCAGTGATGAAGATTACTTCGTTTTTCTGTGCAGGTGCGATCATGCATAAGAGTCATAAAAATTATATTTATGAATTAGATGGTATGGGTCGTAAGATGCCACTTACCTTTATCGTTTTTACAATTTCTGGGCTAGCGCTAATGGGTGTCCCTGGAATGTGTGGATTTATGAGTAAATGGGCATTGGCTGATGCAGCCTTAACAGAAGGTTCTACTCTTGCCATAATTGGTGTAGTTGCCTTGTTAGTTTCGGCTTTATTAACTGCTATCTATATGATGACAGTTTCTGTGAGAGCGTTCTTCCCTGGAAAGGATTTTGATTATTCTATTTTGGATGGAATCAAAGATCCTTCTTGGATGATGTTAATACCATTTGCTTTATTAGTAGTTGCAATGATTGTATTTGGAGTAAATGCACAACCGTTTGTGGATTTCTTCTCAAGTATTGCGATGGCTTTGATGTAGGAAGGAGGACTTGATGATGAATTATTTATTAAGTGTTCTTGTATTCTATCCTATGATTGGGGCATTAGCTTGTTGGTTCGTTGGATTAAAAAACGAAAAAGTAAGAGATTATTTAGCCGATTTTATCGTAATTTCGGAATTTGTCATGATGTTATTTGCGGCAATGCAACCACTATTAACATTAGAAATTCCTGAAATTTGTGGAATGGGATTACATTTCACAATGGATGGTTTTAGAGATGTATATGGTACTATTACAACATTAATGTGGATGATGACAACCATTCTTTCTAGAGAATATTTTGCACATCATGAGAATCGTAATCGTTTCTATTTATTCTTATTATTAACTTTAGGAGCTACGATGGGGGTATTCTTATCTAGTGACTTATTTACTACTTTTATCTTCTTTGAAATGATGTCATTTACATCGTATGTATGGGTTGCGCAAGAAGAACATAAAGAAGCATTACGTGCTGCAGTTACTTACTTAGCAGTTGCGGTGATTGGTGGTTTAGTCATGTTAATGGGATTATTTATGGTATATCATGAATTAGGTACCTTAACGATTTCGGAAATTTTACCACTAGCTTCAACGGTTGAAAATAAAACATTATTATATGCAGCTGGTGTTTGTATGTTGGTTGGGTTTGGTGCAAAAGCAGGGGCATTCCCTCTACATATTTGGTTACCAAAAGCCCATCCAGTGGCACCTGCACCTGCATCTGCTTTACTTTCTGGTATTTTAACTAAAACAGGAATCTTTGGTATTCTTGTCGTAACAAGCAATTTATTCTTATATGATGCAGCGTGGGGAATGCTAATTCTTATTTTAGGAACCATCACGATGTTCTGTGGTGCTTTCTTAGCTGTATTTTCTGTGGATTTAAAACGTACCTTAGCTTGTTCATCGATGTCACAAATTGGATTTATTATGGTCGGAATCGGGATGCAGTGCCTATTAGGTCATCATAATGAACTAGCAGTTCATGGTACCATGCTACACATGGTGAACCACTCTATGATTAAATTAGTATTATTTATGTCTGCCGGTGTTATCTATATGAATACCCATGCCTTAAACTTAAATACGATTCGCGGATTTGGAAAAAACAAACCATTATTAAAAGTAATCTTCTTAGTAGGTGCACTTGCAATTGGTGGTATTCCTTTATTTAGTGGTTATATTTCTAAAACATTACTACATGAAAGTATTGTCCACTTTGGTGGAAGCTTATTCATGACAACGATTGAATGGGTCTTCTTATTCAGTGGTGGATTAACGCTAGCTTATATGACAAAGCTATTTGTAGCGATTTTTATCGAATCTAATACGGACGAAACTGTACAAGCAAAATATGATAGTAAGAAAAAATATATGAATTTAGAAAGTATATTTGCGTTAGCTGGATCGGCTTTACTATTATTTGGATGGGGATTATTCCCTCATAAATTAATGGATCAAGTGGCGATGATGGGTCAAGAATTCATGCACTTACACGAAGCAGGTCATTCCGTACATTATTTTGCTTGGGTGAACCTAAAAGGTGGTTTGATTTCCATTACAATCGGTGCGCTTGTTTACTTATTCTTTATTCGAAAAGTATTAATCAAAAACAATGAATATGTAAATTTATGGCCACAATGGTTCGATGTCGAAAACAAAATTTATCGTCCTATTTTATTAGGGTTCTTACCTTTTATATCTCGTTTAATCTGTCGAGTATTTGATAGTATTGTCGATGGTATTATTGTGTTATTACGTAAAACAATCTATAGAGATAGTCCATTACCACATGATTTACCAGAAGGAAATTTCATTAGCAATACTGCTGGTAAAATGATGAATGCATATCAATGGTTTGCGAATCATACTTATCGCAAGAAAAATCCAGTACATAGAGATTATGTACATGAATTTGCAATGCTTAAGGTTAGATTATATGAAGAACGATTCATTATTGCTCGTTCCTTATCATTTGGTTTATTACTAGCATGTATTGGGCTATGTGCCACTCTAGTATATATTATCTTTGTATTCTAAAACGTTCTTCGGAACGTTTTTTTTATCTTTTATATTATATTATTCGTTTGAGAGTATTTAATTTTTACGTGACAATAATAAATGCGTTATATAATGAATGATTGAATGTCAATGTAATTTGTATTAAAATAAGGCTTAGGAAAAAGGTGATGAAGGATGAAATATGTAACATTAGGGAAAACAGGATTAAAAGTATCAGTTGTAGGATTAGGAGGAATTCCAATTCAAAGAACTGATG
>JAXJYR010000310.1:0-4116 GCA_036306885.1 Longicatena sp. | reverse complement strand
ATTTAACTCCTGCAAGCACATAAATAATTAATGCTATAGTTATTAGAAAAACACAAATATATTCATAACATTTGATAAAAGACGAAAACTGAACAAAGCACAAACTACTGTAAATGATTGCAAAAAGAATCATTCTATAAACAATTAATACATTACAAAATTTATTATTTATCATACTCTGCCTCCTTATGCTAATCCCCAACCTATCACCTTACTTTTTATAGCTGTATAATGCGAATTACAAGCATTTGAAATTTTAACTTTATACAACAACGAATGAGTATATATTGCATCAACATCAAAAAGCTTTTTTGAATATGTTCCACTAACTGAAAATCCCTTTGATGAATAAGAAACTCCTATAGCTGCATGATTGATTGTGAAACAAAGTCCACCAGAAAAACCTTGGTAATCTTCAGGATATATAAAACTATTTTTACCATTATTTCGATATCCAAACACAGCGATTGCACTAACTTGTGTTCTAGGTTTACAAAAACCTTGTAACATAGGTAAAGGATCTTTCATCGGAATAACCTCATCCCAAATAATCTTGGCATTCCCTCTTGTACTAGAACTAGAATATACGAATGCATACGGTTTCCATCTGTCTTTCCATACAATTACTTTTTTGTTAGGGAACCAAATCAATTCCACACCTACCGAGATTCCTTTCATTGTAATCTGAAACTGAATTCCTAATCCTGCCCAAAACACACTCCAATTTCCTTTAGCATCACTTTGATTTACCGGACTATTATCACAATATACATATAGATTATAACTTGATAAAGAATCTGTTTTTCCTATTATTTCAAACTTATCTGCATTAATAAATCTTCTTACAGACGGATCATAATATCTACTTTGTAAATAATATAACCCTGTTTCATTATCATAGTAATAACTACGATATCTCATTGGATTTAATTGTCCCAATGTTTGATCTCCTGTCATATCAATTAATTTTCCCCATGCATCATATTGATATTTCACTAACATTGTTCCATTTATATCGGTAATCCCAATGACATCCTCATCATTATTTTTTAAATATAAATAAGACTTATTGTTTAATTCAAAACCAAAGATATTCTCTTCATTATCATAGAAGAAATATAACTTATTGATTCCATCAGTTTGTGATGTTATTACACCACTTAACGTCGTATATCGATAGGTTTTATTTCCAACTTTCTTTTCAGTTCGAATTCCACTATCATCATATTTATAAGTAATGCTTGTATCTCCTTTACTCATTGATGCTAGTTGTCTTCCACCTTCCCAAGTATAATTCCATCCATCATAACTTATTCGATTTCCCATATCATCATAAGTAATTGTTTTATTATTTACTTTTGTTAGTTGATCTTCCCACAAATCATTTCCATAAGTATATACAACGGTTTCTATTGGTGTTGCAGTTTCTGCATTAGATTCGTATTCGTCTTTATCATATTTTATTTCACTTACCATATTACCACGATTATCATATGTATATAATGTTGTAATTCCATTTGTGGAATCAATCACTTTTATTAATTGATTTTTTTCATCATAAGTATAATGTGAGTTATATAAACTTCCCCATGCTCGTTTGATATTTCCTTTTGTATCATATGTATATTTGAAGTTATAAGTTCGTCCATCAATTCCAGATACTGCCAAATTTGTAATCATTTCTTTATCATATGTTGGTGTTTCTACCAAAGCTAATACTTCATTATTTTCATATAACTTATTTGTAACTGATTCTAGTTTTCCATCTAACGTATATTTATTTTCTGAAGATACTAATTCAACATCATTTTTTGACCATATACGCTTATTTTCTTGTGCATCAGATACATAAGTATTTCCTAATGCTGTTTCATTTGTGATGTTTTGATTTGTCAAATATGAATGATAAATAGAATTATCACTTATATTATAAATAACAAATCCATTATCAGTCATTACTTTTTTTAATCCACTTTTTACATCTAGTGCTTCGGTTTTCTTTCCAAATTGATTATATTGATATTCAAATCTTAATTCATTATCTTGATTGAATTTGGTACCAAGTAATTGTGGTTCTTCATCTCCTTCTGGAACACTATATAAATATTGAATATTTTGACTATTTGCATATGCAGTCTTCTTTAACCTTTTATCTGCATCATATGTATTTAACAATTTTGTATATCCATTGATTCGATATCGTTCAATCATTCCGTTATAAGTATAAACAGTTTGATAAATATCAGTATATGTTTTAGATAATTGGTCTCCTTCATATACATTTTCTGTTTCATAACCAAGCGGACTGATTGTATTTATAATTTGACCCGCTTCATTATATACAGTTCGTTTCCCTTTATTTGAATTATAATAATTATCACTGATTGGATTTTGCATTAATCCATCTTCACTGCTTACATAATCATCTCCACTAATTTCTTGAATTAATCTAGCCTTACTATCATAAACATATCTTGTATATACATTTGACTCACATTTTAATAAAGTATTACCTAATTGATCATATACATATGTATTCGTATAATCACTATCAGTTTTACTTAAAACTCTTCCTGCTTCATCATAAATATTCACTTCTACATTCATGCTAGTATTTTCATTCAAATCAATATTTTCACTAGATAAAAGATTATTCATTTCATCATATGTATTAAATGTTTTTAATGAATTGACTTCGTCTAACTCACTGACCAAGTTTCCTTTATCATCGTATTCATAAATTGTATTCTCACAAATTTCTTCCTGGGTTTGAGTTGCCTCTTGTACAACAAGCGATGATTTTACCATATTCTGATTTTCATCATATTCATATCGTTCTTCAAGACAATCTTTCGTTTTCGTAGAAACTAAATTATTTTTATAATCATAAGTATTTCTCACAATTAATTCAGCTTCTGTTTCTCCTGAACGTTTAACGCTACCTGATGTCATATTTCCATTCTCATCATAATCATAAATATTCATCTTTTCACTAGTTTCTTCTGTAACGACATCACCTTTATGGTTATTTTGATAATCAATTGATAATCCATTTTCTTCCTCTTGAATCAAATCAAAATTCAAATCATATTTATAAGTATTAATTTCTCCATCTCTTATTTCTTTTACAACATAAATACGATTATCTTCAATTTCGTATTGATAATCAATAACGCTTCCATCATCATATTCTAATTTAGTGATTCGCCCATTATTATCATAAGTAACTTCATAGTCACGTCCTAAATCATAGTCTTGAAAACCTTCTTTTTTATAAATGTCACCATCGATAATTGTTCCTGTAGGAAATCTCATTCCTACATTTGTAACACGATATTCACGATCATTAAAATCAATAATAGCTGAATAAGTATCTCGATATCTAACATTTAATGTATTTCCATTCATATCAGAAATACTATCCAAAACACCTACATACTCACTATCACTTCTATTTGATCCACTCATATGATATGCCACATCTTTCTTCTCATCAGCATACCATGCAACAAAAATTGTATAGTCAAAATCAATTCTATTTCCAGCTAAATCCTCAAAATAATAATTATCTTCTGTTTTCATTTCTGTTGCGACCATATATTGTTCTTTTAAGGCAGTTCGATTTGCATTTTTTTGTAATGAGAAGCAAATAATATTTTTACAACGTATTGTTGATTCTTCTCTATCATTTACATCTTTAAATTGCGTACTCATATAACCCAATTCAAATCTTGCATTTAATAAGTCATCTACTTCTTCATAAGTTAATAATGATTCTGAAATTTGTTGTTTCGGTTCATAATAACTCACTAGTTCTAGAATATCATCATTCACTAATGTCTTTTTACTAATATAACTATTATTAGGTCCAGCTAATCTAGCATATAAAGTTTTACCATAATCAGATGGCAAAATGTTCTCTGGTTCCGTATAAGCTCGCCAATTGATTAAATCAAAGCTATATTCTACTTGATACTCATAACCATCAAATACATACTTTCCATCATGTGTTTCCACAACAATTTCATCTTCTGTTGTCTTACCTTGTGCTACCAATCGAATTTTTCCCTTTTCTTGAAGAATCGCTGGTCCATTTAAAATAGGATAATTTGATAT
>JAXJYR010000309.1:0-1830 GCA_036306885.1 Longicatena sp. | reverse complement strand
GTATAATCATTGCTAAGTTTGTTCGCACCATTACTCAGCATCTGTTTCCATAATTTACCATTAATCATACTCATAAATCATCCTACTTCATTACTTTTACACCTTGCACGAAGATGTTCACTTTTTTAAATTGAAGCTCTAAGCTTTTTTCTAGCATATATTTAACACGTGTTTGTACTTCACGTACAACTTCAGAAATTTTCACACCATGAGATACGATAATATATAAGTCTAACTCTAAATCACCAGCCTCATTTTGGCGTACTACAACTCCACGTGAATAGTTTTCTTTACGTAACAATTCAGCAATTCCATCTTTTAATAATTTTTGAGATGACATCCCTACCACCCCATAACATTCAGTAACCACTCCACCTGCTAAAGATGCAATGGCATCGATAGAAATATTAATTGTTCCATACTGCGTACTTTTAGAAATTGACATAGATTTTCCTCCTCTACTCCTTTTTATTATAACAGACTATGATTTATTTTTTCAATAAAGGTTAACTATGAATTTATTGAAAAGCCTTACAATCTTCCGTTGTAATAGACTCTGTTAATAAATCTAACAGAATACATTCGTTATCCTTCTTTAAATTTGGAAGTGGTTCTTTATAGAGATTTAAAAGAAAGACAGATTCATAAGCTGAATAAACACGATTTCCATCCTGCATTACGATTTCAACCATATTTTTATCATAGCTTTCTTCATGTGGATTGATTTCTGAAATCAGCGACATATATTCAGCTTTTACTTTTTTTCCTGGTCGAACAAAAGATTCAGCCATTAACGTTCTTTGTTCCTTAGAGAACTTCCCAATCAAAGGAAACTTCGCAATTCTTTGAATATCTTTTCCATCTTGCTCAATACTACTACCATCACCTAATAATAAGTATGTCTTCTTATTTTCTTGGTAAGTTCCGATAATATCCTCTTCCTCTACCTCAATATGCACAACACCTGACATCATTTTTTCAATGGTAACATTTTTTATCAATTCATTTGCTTCAATTTTTCTTTCATTGATAAATGGCATTAAAAGTAAATGTCTAGTATCATAAGAAAGATCTGCTAATTCTAATATTTCTTTATCATTAAAATATTTGTTTCCTGTTACTTTTAATGATTTTACTTTAGATATATCGCTTAAAAAATATATTGCTATCAATGAAGATAATATAGCGATAATAATTAACATAATTTGAATACGACGTTTTGGACGGTTTTGCTTTTTTTTATTTAACGCTTTCAAGTTTTCTTCTGTTTCATCATGAATAAAAACAGATTTTATTGTTTCCAATTAAATTTCTCCACTTCACTTTTTAACTCAACTTGGAAGCGTTCTTTTACCGTTTTTTGAATAATTCCCATCAATTCAGCCACATCTTTCGCACTCGCATTATCGGCGTTGACAATAAAGTTCGCATGTTTATCGCTTACTTGTGCCCCACCAATCGTTAATCCTCTTAAACCTGCTTCTTCAATCAATTGCCATGCCGCATGTCCTTCAGGGTTACGGAAGACACTTCCTGCATTTGGCATTGATAGTGGTTGAGATGACATACGACGTTCACGTCTTGAATCCATCAAGGAACGAATATCTTTTTGATTTCCTTTAGTTAATTGAATTTTAGCCCCTAAAATAATCCAATCACGATTTTTTTGGAAAATCGAACTACGATATCCATATTCTAAACTATCTATAGATAGTGTTTTCACTTCTTGATTGATTAATACATATACTTCTTTTACAATTTCCGCCATATTGCTTTTGTAGGCACCAGCATTCATAAATAAAGCTCCACCTAAAGTTCCTGGAATACCAG
>JAXJYR010000308.1:0-5328 GCA_036306885.1 Longicatena sp. | reverse complement strand
GTTCTAAAGGGAATTGCTGTGTTATTTCTCATCAAGACGCAACGATTGTGATTGATTGTGGAACTACCAAGACCTATTTGAAAAAATGTTTTCAACAATTAAAAGTGAATGTGGAACATGTCGATGCGCTGTTAATTACCCATTCTCATCGGGACCATATTTCAGCTTTATCATTATTTAAAGATATTAAAACCTACAGTGTCAAAGAATTAAATTCTAATACCCACTTTGTGACTCCGTTTGAACGTTTTTACATTAAAGATTTTATGGTTGAAGTGTTACCGATGAGTCATGATAGTGATGATTGTGTTGGATATGTGATTCATACGCAAAATGAAAAGTTAGTGTATATTACAGATACAGGATATGTAAGAGAAGATGTAAAGGCTTATATTCAAAATGCTGATTATTATATCTTTGAAAGTAATCATGATTTAGAAATGTTGATGGATACTAATCGACCATTATATATTAAGCAACGAATTGCAGGAGATTGTGGCCATTTATGCAATGAAAATAGTGCAAATATATTAAGTGAAGTGATTAGTAATAAGACGAAAGAAATTGTTTTAGCGCATATTTCAGAAGAAGCTAATACGATTGAACAAGCGATATATGTGTTAAATGAAACATTGCGACGAAAAGCCATTGATACATCGCAGGTAAAAATTCATGGCGCATTACAATACGGGATTTATCAAGGTGGAATAAAACATGATTAAAATTGTAGCAGTTGGAAAAATTAAAGAAAAAGGAATGAATCTTTTGATTCAAGAATATGTCAAAAGATTGCAAGCCTTTACTAAAATCGAAGTGATTGAAGTGAGTGATGAAGCAACGAGTGCAACATCAGCGGCGATGGAACAACAAATTAAAGAAAAAGAAGGAGAACGTATTTTAGCTAAAATCAAAGATTCAGAATATGTCATTCTTTTAGATTTATGGGGTAAAATGTATGATAGTGTTACTTTTTCTAAACACATCGAGCAGCTTCAAACGTATGGGAATAGTAACTTAACTTTTGTAATTGCAGGTTCATTAGGTCCTGGTGAAAATGTTTATCAAAGAGTAAATGAACGATGGAAGCTATCGGATTTAACTTTTACGCATCAAATGACAAGGGTGTTGGTTTTAGAACAGATCTATCGTGCATATATGATTCGTAATCATTCTCCATATCATAAATAAAATTTAAAATGAGACAGCCATTCGATGAAAGAATGGTTGTTTTTTTTCAGAAAGTTCAAATTTCAAAATAGTTTTTAGAAGATAAACGTTAAATTAAGTTAAAATATATGTAAACGCATACATAAACTTAAATTTTCACTTAAAAATAGTGGAAATTTGACGAAAAAGGGACTATACTTAATATATATGTATGTTAATCCTAAGGGAGGTTTTTTAAACATGAGACAAAACAACATGCTGGCTATGATCTTGGCCGGAGGTCGAGGAACACGTTTGTATGACTTGACGAAAAAGATCGCAAAACCTGCAGTTTACTTCGGTGGAAAATATCGTATTATCGACTTCCCATTAAGTAACTGTGCTAACTCAAACATTGACATCGTTGGTGTATTAACACAATATGAAAGTGTTGTGCTAAACTCTTATGCTGCTGCTGGTCAACGTTGGGGATTAGACACAAAAGACAGTGGTGTCTTTGTTCTTCCTCCACGTGAACGTGAAGGAATTGAATTTGGTGTGTACCGTGGAACTGCGGATGCCATCACTCAAAACATCGATTTCATCGATAGTTATGAACCAGATTACGTATTAATTCTATCTGGGGACCACATTTACAAAATGGACTACGACAAAATGTTAAACCACCACAAAGCTTGTGAAGCTGACGTAACAATCGCAGTTCGTCCTGTAGAATGGAAAGAAGCTAGCCGTTTCGGTATTATGAGTACAGATGAATCTGGACGTATTACTGAATTCGAAGAAAAACCAGCTGAACCAAAATCTAACTTAGCATCTATGGGTATTTACATTTTCAACTGGAAACTATTAAGAAAAATGTTAATTGCTGACATGGATAACGAAGATAGTGATCACGACTTTGGTAAAGACATCATTCCTACATTGTTAAATGATGGAAAACGCTTATTTGCTTACGAGTTCTCTGATTACTGGAAAGACGTAGGAACTGTTGATTCTTTATGGGAAGCAAACATGGACCTATTATCAGACAACAACGAACTTGACTTAAATGACAAAAACTGGAAAATTTACACAGAAGATGTTGCAACAATCCCTCACTTTGTAGGACCTAATGGTAAAATAAACAACGCTTACATTAACCAAGGATGTTTAATTGATGGTACTGTTAACAACTCTGTTCTATTTACAAATGTAAAAATTGAAAAAGGAGCAGAAGTAAATGGTGCGGTATTATTACCAAACGTTGAAGTTGGTGAAGGTGCTGTAATTAACCGTGCGATTATTGCAGAAGGTGTAAAAATCGCTGCTGGTGCAGTTGTTGGTGATGCAAACAGTGAAGATATTGCATTAATCAGCAAAAATGTGAAGTAATATTAAGAGGTGATTAACATGGCTAAAGCATTTGGAATTGTAAATTATGAAGGACCTAGTGTGAATGTAAAAGGATTAGAAGATTACCGTCCTGTATCTGCATTCTTCTTCTTAGGTAGATATCGTTTGGTTGACTTCCCACTTTCTAACATGAGTAACAGTGGAATCGACCACATTAAAGTATTGATGAAAGCCAACCCTCGTTCATTAATTGAACACTTAGGAACTGGACGTCACTACAACATTAACTCTAAACGTGGTAAACTTCACGTGCTTCCTGCTGCAAGTATGAACAACGTTGACTTCTACAACAACGACATTAGTTCTTACATGCACAACATGCAAGCAATCGAAGAAGTAAACATGCCATATGTAATCTTGGCTCCTGCACACTTCGTGTACCGTCAAGACTTCTCAACATTGTTAGATGCTCACATTGAAAGTGGTGCTGATGTTACAATGTTATACCAAAAAGTAGACAACGCTAAAAAATTCTACTTACACTGTGACTGTCTAAACCTTAACAAACAAAAAGGTGTAGATGGACTTGAAAAAAACCGTGGAAACAAAGAAGAACAAAACATTTCTTTAGAAACTTACGTAATGAGTAAAGATTTATTCATTAAATTAGTGAAAAAAGCTGCTAACATTTCTTCATTATACTGGTTCAACGACATCATCAACGATGAATGTAACGAATTAGATATCCGTGGATACGAACACGAAGGATATGTTGCATGTATTAACGACTTCAACAGCTACTTCACAGCAAATATGGACTTACTTTCATACAAAAAAGTTAACGAATTATTTGATGCTGATTGGCCATTCTACACTCGTACAAGTGACTCTTGTCCAACTCTTTACCACTCTGACATCGAAGTTACAAACTCTATGGTTTCTAACGGATGTGTTATCGAAGGTACAGTTATTAACTCAGTAATTGGACGTGGTGTAGTTGTGAAAAAAGGTGCTGTTGTTAAAAACAGTGTTATCTTCCCATCTGTAACAATTGGTGAAGATGTTCACATCGAAAATGTTGTAGTAGATAAATTAGCTCGTGTTGTACGTAAAAAAGAATTGATTGGATTACCTGATCAACCACTATATGTAAAAAGGAATGATAAAATCTAATGGCTAAGATATTAATGATCGCTTCGGAAGGATTACCTTTCATTAAGAGCGGTGGACTTGCTGACGTAGTTGGATCTTTACCACAAGAACTTTGTAACAAAGGACACGAAGTATGTGTAGTAATGCCAATGTACTTAAAAGTTTCACAAAAATTTAAAGAAGAAATGGAATTAGAAGCAAACTACAGTGTGCAAATTGCTTACAATGAAGTTCCAGTTAACTTATATTCTACAGTTCGCAAAGATGTTAAATTCTACTTTGTTGAACACCGTGGATACTTTGAACGTGACACATTATATGGTTATGTAGATGATGGTGAACGTTTTGCTTACTTCCAAAAAGCAGTTATCGAAATGTGTAACCAATTAGATTACTACCCAGATATTATGCACTGTCATGACTGGCACACAGGAATGATTCCAGCAATGGTAAGAGAAAACCACGCTTGGAACGAAAATTTCTCTAACATGAAATTTGTCTACACAATTCACAACTTGGCATTCCAAGGAAACTTTGGTGTGGACATGTTAGAATCATGTTTAGGATTAGGTTACCACTTATTCGAAAATGGTAAAGTACGCTTTGATGGTGGAATTAGCTTTATGAAAACAGGTATTTTATACTCTGACAAAGTAAACACAGTTTCTCCAACATATGCACAAGAAATCCTAACTCCACAATACGGAGAACACATGGAAGACGTATTAAACATGCGTAAGAGCGATTTATGGGGAATCACAAACGGTATCGATATCGAAATGTGGGACCCAATGGCTGACCCAGAAATCCCTTACCACTACAACAAAGTAAATGTTGCAACTGAAAAAGTTAAAAACAAACTTGCTTTACAAAAAGAACTTGGTTTAACTGAAGATGAAAACGTATTATTAGTTGGATGTGTATCACGTTTAACTTGGCAAAAAGGATTCTACTTAATGATGGAACAATTATCTGAAATTTGTGCAATGCCAATTCAACTTGCAGTACTTGGAAGTGGAGAAGCTAGCATTGAAGATAAACTTCGTCAATTAGAAGCTGGAAACAAAGGAAAAATCGCATTCTACAACGGATACTCTGATGCATTAGCTCACCGTATCTATGGGGCAAGTGATTTATTCTTAATGCCTTCATTATTTGAACCATGTGGAATTTCACAATTGATTTCAATGCGTTACGGAACTTTACCATTAGTTCGTGAAACTGGTGGATTAAAAGATACAGTAACTCCATACAACCAATATGACAAAACAGGAAATGGATTCAGTTTCACAAACTACAACTCAGGTGAAATGGTTTCTATTATGAAAAATGCAGTAGATGTATACTACAACAAACCAGAAGACTGGAATGCATTAGTATGCAATGCATTAGATACTGATGTTAGTTGGGAAAAATCTGCAAACGAATACTGTGAAATGTACAAACAACTATAAAATAAATTTATAGAATATAAGAAGTTAAAATAATGCAAATGTGTTATTTTAACTTCTTTTTATATATATAGAAGATGTAATCTTTCAATGAAAACGCATACATGAGATAATCATAAAAAAGAATAAAAAAAAGACAAAAAAACACTTGACGAAGAGGTAATGATTTGGTAATATATACGAGCGCTGAGCGAGAAAAGCTCAGGCAATTCGATCTTTGAAAACT
>JAXJYR010000307.1:0-6606 GCA_036306885.1 Longicatena sp. | reverse complement strand
TTCTTGAAATTATCTTAGCAGCATCTTTTCCAAGACCGTTTACGATCACTCTTAATGGTTCTTTTCTTACTTTGTTAGCTTGTTCAGCTCTTTTAATAGCACCTTCAGCAGCAGCAAAAGATTCGTGTCCTGCTAAGAATGCGAAACATTTAGTTTCATCACTTAATAACATAGCAGCTAAGTTACCGTGTCCGATACCTACTTTACGATCATCAGCTACAGATCCAGGAATACAGAATGCTTGTAATCCTTCACCGATTGATTTAGCTACGTCGTAAGCTGTTTTATCACCTTTTTTGATTGCAATTGCAGCACCAACGATGTATGCCCAACATGCGTTTTCGAAACAAATTGGTTGTACATCTTTAACGATGTTGTATACGTCAACACCTAAGTCATCACATAGAGCTTTTGCTTCTTCAATAGAAGAAATACCATATGAGTTTAATACTGCATTGATTGTGTCAATTCTTCTTTCAAAACCTTCAAATAATGCCATGATCTTTCCTCCTATTCGTGACGTGGGTCAATGTATTTCACTGCATCAGCGAAACGACCGTAAGATTTTTTAGCGTTGTTAAGAGCTTCTTCAGGGTTAACACCTTTTTTAACAGCGTCCATGAATACACCCATGTTTACATATTCGTAACCGATGATTTCGTCATCAGCGTCAAGTCCCATACGTAAGATGTAACCTTCTGCAAGGTTTAAGTAACGAGGTCCTTTTAATTTAGTTGAGTAAACTGTACCAACTTGTGAACAAGTTCCTTTTCCTAAGTCTTCTAGTCCAGCTCCAACTGGTAATCCACCTTCAGAGAATGCAGATTGAGTACGTCCGTAAACGATTTGTAAGAATAATTCACGCATAGCAGT
Organism: Longicatena sp.; assembly: GCA_036306885.1. Taxonomy (GTDB): domain Bacteria; phylum Bacillota_I; class Bacilli_A; order Erysipelotrichales; family Erysipelotrichaceae; genus JAXJYR01. The sequence goes on along the minus strand of JAXJYR010000307.1, from coordinate 5,733 downwards.
GTTGATAGCGTCACAAACTAAGTCTGTGTTTAATGCTTCAAGTAATGTTTTTCCTACTAATGCTTCACTTGCCATTGCAGCAGAGTGAGTCATACCTGAACATCCTAATGTTTCAATTAATGCTTCTTCGATGATACCTTCTTTAACGTTTAAAGTTAATTTGCAGGCACCTTGTTGTGGAGCACACCATCCAATACCGTGAGTTAAACCAGAGATGTCTTTAATTTCTCTTGAGTATACCCATTTTCCTTCTTCAGGAATAGGTGCACAACCATGGCTAGCACCACATTTTACAGTGCACATGTTTTCAACTTCGTGTGAATAAATCATGCTTTGTTTCTCCTTTCCTAACGTAAAATCAACCAAGATTTATCATTTCATCCACTCTATTGAGTGGTAGGATTTACCCGTTTTATTTCGGGCATTCTCCATCATTATTATTTTAATTCTTTTCGCTTTTTCTGTCAATAAAATTAGCTACTATCATGTGAAAGAAATAGCAAACATGTAAAATAAATGTCAATTATAAGAATCATATTCTAATCATTTCTTTCTTTTTTTATTATACTACTTTAAAAAAACTAATGCATTGAGCATTCCCCTGTTTCCTATTTTTTTTCCTCAAATGCAAAAAGAACTATCCAAACGGATAATTCTTTTATCTCATACATAATAGACCCTAGCTATGCTATAATTCGTGAATATTTAATGATCGCTTTAAACAGATCACCATCTATTTCAATATCAAAATTCCCTCCTGTTGCTTCGACATAGCTCTTTACGATTGCTAAACCTAATCCATTTCCTTCTTCACTACGAGATTCATCACCACGTTTAAAGCGTTGCATAATTTCATCTTTATCAAAATCAATCATATAAGAAGCAATATTTTTCATTTCAATGATTACCTGATCATTTTGTTGATAAGCTAAAATAAATGCTCTTGTATTCGATAAAGTATATTTTTTGATATTTGATAAGAGATTATGCAATGCTCTCGATAGTTTCTTACCATCTGATAAAATAAAGAGATCCTTTTCTATTTTGGTACAAATGATCATCCCTTCTAGCTCTTTTTCATATTCTGCTAGTGTCTGCGATAACAATACCTCAACATTTATCTTCTCCAACTGTATTTCTTCATTACCACTTTGAACCTTGGCAATATCAAATAAATCCTGTGTTAGTACTTTTAAACGTTCACTTTTTTTATCAATGATGGCAATATAATCTTGAGCTTCTTCTGGTAAGTTTTCTACCTTCGATAATAGCTTAGTATAACTGATGATAGAAGTTAATGGGGTTTTTAAATCATGCGATACATTCGTGATCAATTCTGTTTTTAAACGTTCAGCCTTAATTGTTTTTTCAACTGCCACCTGTAATCCATTTGATATTTCATTGATATTATTTTGTAAAGCATTTAAATCTTGAAATGATATTGGTTTCATTTCAATCTGTAAATTTCCATTCTTTATCTGATATGCATTCTCTTTTATGCTGCTTAATGCATTTAGATACTTCATCACATAATAAGCAACGATAATAAGTAAAACTGCCCCAATCCATATATATGTATTACTAAAAAAACTTTGATATCCTAATCCAGCAATCAAACATGTATAAATAAATAATAAGATTAAGATAACAAGGGTAGAATAATGAACATATATCATCTTTACTTCTTTATAAAATTGCTTTAAGCATTTATATAAAAAATGTAGCATCCTAGCAATCAAGCTACGCTTACTAAGTTCATGCCTTTTTATTACACGCGCTAACGATAAAAGAGAACTTAATAATAATACACTATCAACAAAAACGATTACTAAGATCATCACTCTCAACCCATCATATAAAAGATTATTATACATATATTGTTCAATCAATTTACGACCACACCATAAAGTGAATACGAAAAAAGCGAATGAAATACCTATATTAAATTCAATGTACAACTTATCTATTGTATAATCCTTCGTCTTACCTTCTTTATTTGTTCCTGTTGTTAAAACAAGATAAATCATTGTAAGGATACTAATAAGCATCATGACCATCATTTGTTGAACATTTTCAAAAACCAAATCCTTTTGTTGAACCCATAGCATTTTACTATCATTGACAAATTGTGTTGATAATCCAACATAAATACGAATATCATGATGTTTAATTGCTTCATGATGAATCATTATTGTATCAATTATTTCTTCATTGGTTACTACTTTTCCATCTTTATCGATATGAATAAGAAAATAATGCTCATGCTTTTTAGAATTCAAAGCCATATTTGTATATTCTTTTTCATCAATCAATAATGAATATTCAGCTACACTATCTTTTATATTTTTATTTAAATAAGCTTTGATATCAAAATCATCATTTATCAATCCATATAAAACCACGTATTCCAATTTATCAAAGTTTTCATTTAATTTGTTATCTAAATATTTACTATCTTTAAAATAGTCTTCTTGTTGATAAATGATTTCATCATAATTTTTCCATTCTTGCTCTAATTCTAAACCAATATTCACAGCAAATAATATACTTATGATACATACGATCATCATGATTGTTTTGGTAAAATTAGAAAATATAATCTTTTTCATATACTATTCTCCTTTTAATTCATTTTATATCCTATTCCCCACACATTGATCAAATATCTTGGTTCTTTAGGATTAATTTCAATTTTTTCACGAATATGACGAATATGGACCGCAATCGTCTTATCTCCCACGATATGTTCTTCATTCCATACATATTGATAGATTTCTTCTAAAGAAAAGACGATTCCTCTATTTTTAATTAATAGTTCTAAAATTTTATATTCAATTGGTGTTAAGTGAACCATTTCTCCATCTACTTTTACAATTTTACGTTCGGTATCTACATATAATCCATCAATTTTGATCTCATTTTGAGAATGCACGAGTGCTCCTAAAGTTGTATATCTTCTTAAATGTGATTTTACTCTTGCAATCAATTCAGAAGGATTAAATGGTTTTGTAATATAATCATCAGCTCCAATGCTTAAACCTAATATTTTATCTGCATCCTCTGATTTAGCAGACAATAAGAGTACAGGTATATTTTTAGATTCACGTAATTTCATTAATGTTTTAATTCCATCTAATTTAGGCATCATAATATCTAGAATCATTAAATGTACATCTTTTTCATTTAATAATTCTAATGCTTCTAAACCATTGTATGCTTTTAAAACATCAAATCCTTCTCCCATTAAAAACAATCCTATCCCTTCAACAATCTCTTTATCATCATCTACAACTAAAACATTCATAACAATCATCCTTTCGTCTATATATGATCCCACATGCAACTGCCTTTCCTTTTAGGATACTTCTATTGTAACGATATCATCTTAAGATTTCATCTATATTATTATTAAGATTTCTTAATAATGATCAAATAAAAAAGATTTTAAGCTTACTCTTTTCAACTTAAAATCTTTTGGTTTCATTCTACTTCAAAACGTACTGCTTTGCAGTTAGGAATAATATGTTTTTTACGATCTTCTCCTGGCTCAAACCCAATAAAATAATCGTGAAAAGCTAAATAAACACCACCATGGGCTACTACCAAAATATCCTGTGATTTGGCTAATTCTTGATATTCTTGAATAAAGTCTTGGACTCTTTCAAAGAACACTTCTACTGTTTCGGCATCATCAAACGGTAGCTTAGAACCATTCCATAAGCTGATTTCAGGGGGACAGATATTCCCTTCTAAAGAGCCAAAACAACGCTCACCCAAGCGTTCATCACTTAATAATTCACAGGTAAAGCCACAGTCCTCTTTAATAATCGAAGCGGTCTTAAACGCTCTTTGTAAGGGTGATGAATATATATATTTTACCTTAAAGTCAGACAATACCTTTGCGCTATCATGAGCTTGTTGGATTCCCACTTCATTTAACGCAATATCACTTTGTCCTTGAAAACGTCCTTCCACATTCCATGGTGTTTGTCCATGTCTTACAAAAATAAATGCCATTATAAAATCGCCTCACTTGCTTCTTTGGCTAACATTCCTACATGCTTAGGCACATGGGCGTCACTTGCCGTAATTAATTTCACTCCATGTTTTTTCAAAATATTTAAGAATACTTCATTGGTTCCTTGATCTTCATGACCATAACGATAATGAATACCTGTATTATGCTCCATATAAACATCATGAACTTTCGCTAATTTGGCGATGTACTCATAAGTAGGAACTAAATCATATGATGGTACATGACCAAATAGCTTTAATTGATCAGGATGACCAATTTGGGTAAACAAATCACTTTCAATCATATCCGCTAAAATTTCATAATAGCGTTTATAAATCTCGTTAACATCAAAACGATCCCATAATAAATCATGACTAAAGGCTTTCATATCATATAAACGAGCATCAATCGAATGAATACTACCAATCACAAAATCATAAGGATATTGACTTAAAATACCTCTAATAAATTCCTTATCTTGTGGGGCATAGCATACCTCTAAACCAAATTTAACTTCAATCCCTAAATCCATTTGTTTCATGGTTTCAATCACTTCATGATATTTTGAAAGAGGTTCTAAGACCTTTTTTTCAAACCATTGTTTCTGACGCTCATCACAAGCCTTTAATGGCTCATACATTGGCGCAAATTCAATAAAACGGTGAGTATGGTCTAAAATATGCAAAGTGGTAATCCCATTTGCTTTGGCAGCCTCTACAAACTGCATTACATATTCAACACTTAATGGTCCATTTTCTAAATGTGTGTGTGCATCAATCATTTTTCATTTCCTCCATAAATCCTTCAGGCTTCATCGGAAAGAAAATCAACGGATTCTCATTTCGATTAAATACCTCTGTAGGCGCAACTGGTTCTAATTCTACTTTTTCCTCTTCATATACCACAAAATCAGCCTTCACTAAGCTTCCAATCAAATCCGTATATTTCATCAAATCATGATGAGTAGTACGAATCTTACCTTCTCTATCCATTAACATTGATAATCTAATTTTATGTTCGAATTGACCATTCGCAACCGTAACTAATAAATTTCCTATTCTTTTGCTATAACGTAAAAAACCTTCTGAAGTTTGTTCATCGCAATGAAATCCAAACATCACTAATTGTCTTAAATAGGAATCATCTTTAATTCTCATATCTAATTCCTCCAAATAAAAAAACTATTTTTTATAAATATACACCAGCAAACTTTTTTATACAAGATGTAAACATCTTTTTTTCAATTGTGCTATAATATCCCAAAAATAAGGAGAGATATTATGCGTAATCGTTCTATTTCTAAACGTATTTTATGGCATGATTTAACTATGATTTTATTACCGATTATTGTTATTATCTTAATTGGTGGTACCCTTTATCATAGTTTTATTTTACTAAGTGATAATTCCAGTATTCTATCTGATTTATTAATGAGTCAAACAAGTTCTTATGGTCCTTCCTTAGTTGTGAAAAATCTTCGTGATGATTTACGACAATGTGCTAATCCTGAAGACTTTGACCGTCGTTTTACTCCTTTGATTGATTTAGGATTTGTTTGTCACATTTATAAAAATGATACTTTATATTATGTAAGTGAACAAACAACGGTCGAAAAAAATATGCAGATGATAGAAAAAATCGGATAGATTCCTAGTAGTAAAGAACCTTTTCAATTATGGAATGAAAAAGGTTTTGCCTACCATAGTGTTCTATAT
>JAXJYR010000306.1:0-15196 GCA_036306885.1 Longicatena sp. | reverse complement strand
TGATTTAACGATTTCGGTGTTATATCCAACTCGTAATGAAGCTCTAGCATATTTACCACAAGCAGAAGTCATGGATGATGATTTAAGAGTTGTCCGTATTGGTTCTTTAGATTATGTAAAATGTAATTGTATGCATGTGCCATCTCTACGTTATTTACAAATGATTTATATTCAAGGCTTTGAAAAAACAGAACAAGGAATTCGTATTATTTATTTAGTAGGAGATCAATTCTTAGATTGTGTTGCGAAGCGTTATCAAGTATTAGATACCTTATCAACGCAATTAAATACATCGCATTTATATTTAGAATCTGCCATCTCACAAATGATTGGAAATACACATGTTTTACACGGTAAAATTGGAGTATGGAAAAAACGTTTTGAAGAAGTTGTGGTGAAGGAACTTGCAAATCGTCAAGACACAATTGTTGTAGAAGCATTAGAAGATGTAGATCGTAGTAGTGCTTTAAATATTGTGCGTGGTGTAGTAGGTCAAGCTTCTAAAGCCATTGTCTTAATTGCACGTAAATATGATAGTGTTTGTGTTGTGTGTGGGGCAAGCTCTGATGTAGCCTTTGATTACGAAGCGTTATTTGAAGCCTTATCTAATGAATATCGTTTAAAAGGTGGACGTGAAGAACACTTTATTTATGGAGAAGGATTATATAAAGAAAGTATAGTTCCGTACTGTAAAGAATACGTTCAAATGCACTAAAGTGAAAAAAAACACATGTATTGCATGTGTTTTTTTTAGGGACAAATGCATTTTTTGCTAGGGTATGTTATACTAATAAAGATAAACACAAGGAGTGATGAAAAATGAAGAAATTTTTATTCTTATTACTTTGTTTAACATTATGTGGATGTAGTCAAGTAAAGGAAGCTAATCCGAAAGAACCTACACCAAGTCAAAATGATAAAGAAGTAGTAGAGTTAATTCCAAATGATAAATATGAAGAACCACTAAATTCTTATAGTGAAATGAATGAAGCATACAATGCATTAACTAATGCGATTCAAGCTGGAGATGCTCAACAAGAAGCTACGGAAGTGGCACGTAGCTTTGCCTTTGATTTCTTCACTTTAGCAAATAAAAAAAGTAGTGAGGATGTTGGTGGATTACAATTTATTCCAAGTGTGAATATTCGCCAATACCAAGAATATGCCGAAAGCTATTATTATGCAAACTATGGTGTCATCGTAAATGAATATAGTAAAAAAGATTTACCAAAGGTTATCGATGTTGAAGTGGTTCATGTCGAACCAGCAAGTTATACATATTATAATTCTTTATGTGATGGATATGATGTAACTTTAAAGGTAACATATGATACAACAAAATTAGATGCGTCAATGTTGAAAACATCAATGATTGTAAGTGTGATAAATATTTTAGATTACGATTTTAGTCGTGATTATAATTATCAAGATGCCGCAACTGTTTTTGAAGGTGAAATGAAAGATTGTTGGCGTGTTTTAGCACTAGAATAGGTGAAGATATGGTAATTGAACTAAGATTAGAAGGGGCATTACGCCAAGAAGAAGATTTAGAAGAATTTTTAGATTGGTTAGAAGCATTTGCCAACGAAAAGAAACAACAATTAGAAATTTATCAAGATTATGCATTGATTAAAATTTGTCCATATGGTGATATTTCACTTCAATGGGAAGGTAAATACTTAACCTTTAGTAGCGATGCGTCAATGATTGGACCTGGGTATTATGATTATGTATATCATTTACTACAGCATATAAAAGCTGAAAGTGATTTAGAATGGGATTTATATGATCCATGTGGATATCAAGACCATCAAGATTTTGAAACCTTGAAGTTTCAATACTTTTATCCTTTTTTAACCGCTTTAAAAGAACTAGCGTTATCAAATGAAAGTGGATCTCCATATTTATGTTCCCAATATGAAGATTATTTACCAATGCCAAAGGATGATTGCGCAGTGACAATGATGGGATACTTATCCCTATCAGCGCTACGTAACATGGATGTAGAGTCATTTGCGCTAAGCTTCTATGTATGGAATGAAAAAGGTATTAATGCGACATATTATCGTAATTGTGCCCAAGTGCTATTATGGAATCGCTGTTACTTCGAATATTCTAATATGAATGGTGAAAGCATGAAGGCTGCGGAAGATATTATAAGTTATTTAGAGGCAGCCTATGAAATTGATGATAGCTTACCATTATTTATGCATGAATATAAATTATTATGTGAAAAACTAAATGTTACGCCTGTCATTCAAAAAGCCCAAAGTTTACCAGTTGAAGAAATTGGATATCGTCATCAACTTGTATTACGTCAAGTTGAAGGATGGAATGTGTGGTTCGATGGAATGGCATCATTATTTTATGATCGTGCATTAGAACACTATTGTTTAAATGCACCATATCATGAAGAGGAAGAAGATTGGCATTACTTTGTACGCTTTACGACAAAGCAAGCTTATCAACCTTTAGAACATGTGATGACAAGAGAAAACGTGACCATCACATATCAAAAACAATTAAATGAAACTGAACAATCGATGCTTGTCCAATGTAAGTGCGATGAACAAGTGATTTCTTTTGAAATACTAGCACAAGAGGAAGCATCATTAGATATGATTTTAGATTGGATTTTATTAATTGAATATCTTGGAGGTGAAGCCTAATGTATCGTTTTGTCAGTGGAATATCAGCACAAGAACATGATGCTTTTGTCAAGGCAACAACAAAATGTAACCTACTCCAATCAGCTGCATGGGGAAAGATTAAAGCCAATTGGAAGCATGAAATTATTGGGGTATATGATGGGGAACAATTAGTGGCATCGGCATTAGCGTTGATTAAACCATTACCTTTAACTTTATCAATGATTTATTTACCAAGAGGTCCTATTATGGATTTCACCAATAAAGAACTAGTTACCTTCTTTTTTGAAAATACTCGTAAATGGGCGAAAAAACATCATTGTTTATTTGTGAAATGTGATCCTAGTATTTATCATCGCTATAACTTTGTCGATGAAGAAGCAAGTGTACCTGCTGACTATGAGGAATGTGTAAAAAACTTTTGCGATGCAGGCTTAAACTATCATGGTTTAACACCATCAATGGATGATACGATTCAACCACGTTTTCATATGGCAGTGACAAGTGATGCATATAGTATTGAAAACTTCTCGAAAAAAGGAAAGAAAAACTATAAAATTGCGTTAAAGAAACACTTTGATACAATTGTTTGTCATAAAGATGGATTAAAAGATTTTACAACTTGTATGCAAGCTACAAGTGAACGTAAAAATATTTCTTTACGTGATGAAGAATACTATCGTTTATTATTAGATGTATATCAAGATGATGCATATTTAGTATTAACTTATTTAGATATTCAAAAAACATATGATGAAGCCTGTGCTAAATTAGCCCAAGTAGAAAAAGACTTAGAAATTTGTCCTGAAAATGCGAAGAAAAAACGCTTCACATTAGCAGAAAATAAAGTTTCTTATGAACGTGAAGTCAATGAATTTAAACAATACCTAAGTGAATATGGTCCAAAAGCTGTTGTATGTGGTACTTTAAGTGTATGCTATGGAAATACTTGTGAAATTTTATATGCAGGTATGGACCAAAGCTTTAAACGTTATATGGGGCCATATCTAACATGGAGTAAGACAATGGAACATAGCTTTAGCAAAGGTTGTACCTTCACGAATATGGGAGGAGTAGAAAACACCTTAAAAGGAGGATTATCTGATTTTAAATCAATCTTCCATCCTGTTGTAGTAGAATATGCTGGTGAATTTGATTTACCAGTGAATCGTATTTTATATGCATTATCACAATATGCATATCAATTACGTAAAAAAAGAAAGTAGGTCAAATATGGAATTTTGTTCAATTACACGCGATGAATATATTGCGTTTCAAAACCATCATCCCCAATCAGACTTTTTAAATGATATTGAGACAATGGATTTATCGATTGCCCAAGGTTCGCAATGTCTGCTTGCAGGAGTGAAAGAAAATGGTCAACTTTTAGCTGCCGTGATGTTACGTGCAATTCCGCTTGTCAGAGGAGCTTTAAAATGCTTCTATGTGCCACGAGGATTTTTAGTAGACTATGAAGATGAAAAATTATTTGCCTTCTTTGTGGAAGGACTAAAACAATTTGTAAAAAAACATAAGGGAACTTATGTTCATGTCGATCCTAAATTTTTAGTCCGTGAACGTGATATGGATGGAAATTTAGTAGAAGGCGGATTCGACAACACGCACTTAGTATCTTTATTTGAAAAATACGGATTTGAACACCAAGGATATTCCATTGGATATGGACATACAATGCAGTTATATCGTTTTGTATATACGATGGACTTACGTAATCGCAGCAAAGATTCTTTATGGAAAGAATTACACCAACAAACACGTTGGAGTATTAATCGTACCTTAAAATATCATATGCAAGTACGTGAATTATCGATTGATGAATTAGATATCTATATGGATATTATGGAAAAAACAGCACAACGTCGTAATTTCCATGCCAAAAGCTTAGAATTTTACCAAGCACAAATGAAAGCCTATGGTGAGCATATTCGCTTTATGTTAGCTTATGTTGATACGAATATTTATCGTACATCGCTACAACAACAAATGGCAGAAAACGAAAAAGAATTAGCGACAGTAGAAGCAGAATTAGCTAAAGTACCAAACTCTAAAAAATTTAATAAAAAGAAAAAGGTGGTCTTAGAGGCAATTGACACTGTTAACAAATGGTTAAAAGAAGCGGATGAATTAGAAGCACAATATGGTACAATTATTCCTATGGCTGCCAGTGAGTTCATCTTATACAACAATGAAATTATTTATATGTTCTCAGGAGCATATGAAGAATTCCGTAGCTTCTATGCTTCCTATGCTTTACAATGGCATATGATTACTTATGCCTTAGAACACGGATATGAAAAATATAATTTCTTAGGAATTACAGGAAACTTTGATCCTGAGTCAGAAGACTATGGAGTATACCAATTTAAACGTGGATTCCCAGGTACAGTGGAAGAGCTTGTAGGTGACTTTATTTTACCAGTGAATAAATTAACTTATGGGTTATACAAAAAAATAAAAGGATAAATATTAAAAATGCAGATGAAGGATATGTGATACTTCATCTGCATATTATTATATTTAGTTTTATATGATAAATCGATGAAAATTGTTTTTTTGTAACAGCTTTGTAACTATAGTTAGTTTATAATATGAAATTGCTATGATAATATAAATATATAGGGAGGTGTTAGTTATGAAAAAAATAATAAAATATATTTTGTTATTATCACTTATTCTGACAAATATATCAATGCTAAATATAAATGCTAACGAAAAGAAAGGAACTAAAATTACCAAAACCGTTTTTCCTGATGATGCATTTAGACGGGTTGTCGAAAATTATATTGATACTGATAAAAATGGATATTTATCAGATAAAGAAAAAAATATTACCATGCTATCAATGTATGATATGCGGATTAAGGACACAACTGGGTTAAGTATGTTTAAGCATTTGGAATCGTTAGAAATTAATGATATAAATTATCGTAGTGATTTAGATGAAAAAATTAATTTTACTGGTTTATCTTATCTTACAAAATTAAAAGAACTTCGTATTTCATCTAATATGTTTTATCGCTTAAAATTAGAAAATGTTCATGCAGCGAAAGTGATTGTGGATGGTTTAAAAGTTGTAGAAAATGCCCCAATGTACCTACATCATTTTAATAAATATTGGAAAAAGGCGGAACAATTAACTGTAAATGGTACTATGAAAGCTTTAGATTACAATAGTAAAATTACCATTCAACCGTTAGGTGCATCAAATGAGCTTCATTTTAGCTATACGAAGAAAAATGGTAAAAAAATTCAAATTTCTACAGTAAATCTAAAAATGACAAGTGAAAGTCAAATCTTAAATGGGTTAAGTATCCAACCAGCTAATGGCTATCGTGTCAATGTAAGTGATACTAGTGGATATGCGAATGCCATTGCGATTTATCGTAAGACTGATAAAGGATATCAAAAAGTCAAAACACGTAAATTAATTGAACCATTTTACTTTAATGTAAAAATTGGAGATAAACCAACTTATATTATAAAATTATTTTCACTATTAAACGGTCATAAAGTAAACATCGCCACGAAAACAGTTACCTTAGATGGTAGTGTACCTCAGCCTGTAATTAAAAGTGTATCAGGAGGTTCTCTTTATACACCACACAGAGTTGAAATGGGCTTAAATGGTGATGGAAATCGTATTGATCGTTATCAATTATATGGTTACAACAAAGCATCAAAGAAATGGGAACGTATTTGTACATCGAGTTATCAAGTTTGTTTTGTAAATGCTTATGGTAAATACTCATATATAAAGGCAAGAACTTGTAAAATAACGAAAAATGGTAATGTATATAGTAAATATTCACCGAAATATAAAATTTATTAATACATAAAAAGTGGTCTAAGTTGAACTTAGACCACCATTTTTTTAATGTGGATTATTTGCTTGGAAATCCCAAACGATGTTAGGATCTTGGTTGATTGGTGGACAATTTTCGTATAAATTCGATAGGTTGAATTTATAGTTAGACATTTCTAATAATTTATTAGCTCCATCATAAGCATTTAATAGCTCTTGAACTTCAACTTGTGAGAATAGATAAACATCTTTAGCACCTTCATAGGCAGGGATACTCGCAACAAATTGTGAATCATATACACCAAGATCAGAAGGTAAAGCCGAAATACTCCAAGCTCCTAAGTTTTCTAATTCGTGTGAAATAAATTTCGCAATATCACGTGTTGGCATATCACTGATGACATAGTTTGGTGCCTCGTCTAATAGCTCGTTAATATAGCTTAGAGCATTCGCAGAGAATAACTTATCCATCATTGCCTGAATGATACGACGTTGGGCACGTTGTCTTCCAGCATTATCATAACCAATTGTTTTACGATGTCTTGCATAGGCAAGGGCTTGTTTACCATTTAAGGTTTGTTGTCCAGCTTCTAAACAAATTAAATCTTCTTTTTTGAAAGAACGATTTTCATCTTGTTCACAGAAATCAATTTCCACATCGACATTCACACCATCAATAATATCAATAATTTGAATTAAAGAGTTAAAGCTTACACGTGCATAATAGTCGATTGGAATTTGGAAGAAGTTTTCGATGGTTTCTACACTAGCATCAATTCCAAACATTCCCGTATGGGTAAGTTTATCATTGGCATTTTCTAGGGCTGCGTTTGGGACATATCCATCACGTGGTAAAGATACCATTCCAATATGTTTGGCACGCGGATTTACAATTAAAATCAAGTTCGTATCAGTTCTGGTTTGTTGATCAGGTGAACCGACATTATCAAGTCCACTTAAGTAAATGGTAAAGGCCTCTTTAGTAATATCTTTGGTAGAGTATTCAATTAATTTTTCACGTTTATACGTTTCAATAATACGTAAGTTAGCTTTTAGAGTATCATCATTAGCGATGGCCATTTTATAAAAGTTTTCGGAAATCGCAACGGCAGGAATCGTATCATTTCTTAAATCGAATAATAAGGTTGTATAATCCATTGCGTCATACGGTGTATAAGTAATGGCATTACTTAATTGTTCCTTTAAATAATTTGCGCAATCCAAATCACTTGTGTTTTGAAAACCAATTGTTTGTTCATTTAATTCATCAATATTTTGAATCGTACTACTAGCATTTACCACAACAAACATTTGTTCCAAAGTATCATTGTGTTTACCAATGGTATGTTGGGCATTTCCATTTTGAGAAATACGATCTAAGGTATTACGTGATTTATTCAGGAAGAAAGCTCCTACACTTAAAATCCCAACAAGTACTAATAAGAAGAACCAACGAATAACTTTTGCCCATCGTGGCATTTTCTTGAGTGCTAATACGATTGATATAAGGAAGAGGATAATAAAGATGGCTAACGCCATGTGCAACCATGTGGTTGGTATCATTCCAAAATCATAGGCAATATAGAAACAAAGGATTGTGGCAATCGCATAAGCGATGTGTAAAGTAACGTCCACAATCATGGTAAGATTTATTTTTTTATTTGAACTATCCATAATAAAACACCTCTTATATATATTATATAAGAAAAAAGGCTTGTTTTAAAAGCCTTTTTTATCGATTAATGTGGAAATAGTGCCATGGATGACCAAACAATTTGACCTTCAGGGAGATAAGTTGGGTCATTATCGGCATAAAGATTGTTTATATCAAAGGAATAATCATCAAAATTGATATCGGTATTTGCACCATCATAAATGTCTTGAATCATTTTTACTTCTTCATAAGCGTATAAGTACACAGAGCTAGTACCTAATGATATATCATTAGAGGCACAATATTGATAATCATATACTCCAATATTAGTAGGTACAGAGACAATTTCCCATTCACTTAATTCATCCAATTCACTTGAAATAAAGGAAGTAATGGCTTTAGAAGAGATGTTCGTCATTAAATATTCATTCATATCTGATAATAAATCATTGATACGTAATACAATCGAAGGTGAAGTAATTTTATCAATCATCGCCTTGATAATCCGTTTTTGCGCACGTTCACGTCCTGCATTATCATAATTAGCCGTTTTACGATGTCTCGCATAGGCTAGTGCTTGTTTACCATTTAAGGTTTGTTTCCCAGCATTTAAACAGATTAAATCATCTTGTTTAAAAGAACGATTTTCATCTTGTTCACAAAAATCAATTTCGACATCGACTTCAACTCCATCTAAAATATCGACAATCGAAATTAAAGATTGAAAGGAGATACGCGCATAATAATCAATTGGAATATCTAAGAAGTTTTGTAAGGATTCTACACTGGTATCAATTCCATATAAGGCAGTATGCGTAAATTTATCATTGGCATAATTTAATGCTGAGTTTGGGATATACGCATCGCGAGGAATGGAAATTAAGGAAAGACGATTACGAATCGAATCGACAATCACTAAAATATTGGTATCACTACGCGTTAATTGATCAGGCGATCCCATCGTATCAATTCCACTTAAATAAACACTAAAGACCGGTGGTAATTGACTGCTTTGTTGGACTTCATATTGATATGTAGTAAGCAGCGGATAAGTGCTTTGAAAGGTTGGATTGCTTGATAAATATTTAAGGTAATATGCATTCGAAATTAAGAATGCATCAATTTGTCCTTCTTCATAAGCATTCAATAGTTCTTCGTAGCTATTTGCTTCATAAAAAGAAGCGTTATAATCATTCGTTAAAGTCTCTTTTAAGGATGTACTCTTCTTATAATCAGAACCCATTTGTAACCCAATTGTAGTTGGCTGTTCTGAATGAGAAAGCAAGTACATTTGATTCGTTTGTTTAGATAAAGAGTCAAAAGATGCTTGAAAGTTTTGTAAAGTATAAGATATCGCCAGCATTGCGATAATAATAAGCGATAAGATAACTCGCTTTAAATAGACAAAACCTTTATGATATTTCTTTAAAGCCGATTGAAAGAAATAAACAAAGATTAAAAAAGCAACTCCTAAAAAGAGATAATGATAGATGGTTGGTAAAATATTGACCTTTTTAAAGGTAAGAAATGTATAGATAATAGCTATCACGTAGACTAAAATAAAAGCTAAATCAATCGTACGCGTATAGTTCTGTTTTGGTTTTTTAATAATTTTTTGTGTTTGATTCATAGTGTTTCCCCCACCCTTTATTATAACCTAGATGAGAAAGGGACTCAATGAACTTTTTATTTTTTACGAAAAATCAATCATCGCAATATATACGAATAGATGAAAAAATAGTATAATTAGGCGTACAAGAAAAGGAAGTGATATAGTGTCTTACATGAATTTAAATGCCAAACAATATGAGGCAATGACGACCATTGATCAACATGTACGTATTATTGCTGGTGCAGGTAGTGGAAAGACGCGTGTGGTTACTTCACGTATTGCTTATTTAATTGAACAATGTCACGTGAGTCCACATCATATATTAGCAATTACATTTACTAACAAGGCTGCTAGAGAAATGAAAGAACGTGTGGAAAAAATGCTACCTCATTTAGATAGTAGTGTAAAAATTTCAACCATTCACTCTTTTTGTATGCGTTTGTTAAGAGAAGATATTTATGTATTAGGTTATCCGCGAAATTTTACGGTATTAGATAGTGATGATGCACGTAGTGTTTTAAAGGATGCTTATAAATTGATGCAAATTGATGTAAAAGCATATTCATATGCGAGTATGTTAGCTTATATTTCTGGAAATAAGACAGCTTTTGTTTCACCAAGTACAGCTTTAAAGATGGCTAAATTTGATGAAAAAGAACAAATTCGTGCCAAAGTATATGAATATTATCAAAAGCGTTTAAAAGAAATGTATGCTTTAGATTTTGATGATCTATTAATTTTTGCCCATGATGTGTTACAAAAGGATGAATCCATTCGTTATAAATGGCAACGTAGATTTCGTTATATTCATGTCGATGAGTTTCAAGATGTCGATGTTTTACAATATAATATTATTAAAATGTTATGTGGAGAACATACTTGCTTATGTGTTGTAGGTGATCCCGATCAAACGATTTATACTTGGCGTGGTGCTGATGTAAGTATTATTTTACGTTTTGATCGTGATTTTCAAGCGAAAACAGTTGTGTTAAATGAAAACTATCGTTCTACTCCAACGATTTTAAATGCGGCCAATGCAGTAATTTCTAATAATCGCAATCGTATTGAAAAAGAATTATATACTTCAAATCCAGATGAAGGTAAAATTGTATATTACAATGCTAGTGATGAACAGCTTCAACCAACATGGGTTGCCGCAAAAGTAGCAGCCTTACATCATGATAAGGTCGCATACAATCAAATTGCGATTTTATATCGTAGTAACTATTTATCACGTTCATTGGAGCATGCCTTACATGAGCATCGTATTCCTTATCGTATTTATGGTGGGTTACGTTTCTATGAACGCATGGAAATTAAAGACGCATTAAGTTATTTACGTTTATTATTACCAAAAAGTGATGAAGACCAACATGAAAAATGGAAGGATTTAGCAATTAAACGTGTCATCAATACTCCTAAACGTGGAATTGGGGCAAAGTCAATGGAAAAATTAGAAGCTTTTGCCCAAGCGAATGATATGAATATGTTTGATGCTTTACTACATGATGGTATTTTTAGTGGAAAGGCAAAGAGTGAAGTCAATCGTTTTAGTCGCATTATTCAAGCTTACCAACAAAAAGTAGACCAAATTGCGTTAGACCATTTATTAGAGTCTTTATTAGAAGAAGTTGGATATATTGCGATGTTACAAGCGGACAAAGAAATTGAACGTATTGAAAACATTAAAGAATTGATTGAAGATATTGCCCATTATGTTGAGGAACACCCAGATGGGACATTAGAAGAATATTTACAAGAAATTAGTTTATATACCGATCGTGAAGAAATTGATAGTGCTGATTGTGTCCAATTAATGACGATACATGCGGCCAAAGGACTAGAATTTGATCATGTCTTTGTGTATGAATTATGCGATGGTGTATTCCCAAGTAAACGTTCGATGGAAGAAAGTGGTAAGGCAGGTTTAGAAGAAGAACGTCGCTTAGCTTATGTCGCCTTTACCCGTGCGCGTAAGAAATTATATTTAAGTAGTTCGAGTGGGTATAGCTTTGTAATGGATGGGGCAAAACTTCCATCACGCTTTATTCGTGAAATCCCGGAAGAATACTTACAGGATTTAATGAAAAAGCCAAAGCCAACCATGGCTAGACCAACCCCTACCCCAAGAAGTCAAATGACTCAACAAGCCACAGCATCGAGTGAAGGAACAGGTCGTCGAAGTGGTGGAAAAATTAAAAAAGGTGATAAAGTGGTACACGCTTCCTTTGGAGAGGGTGTTGTTGTACGTGTTGATCAAAATATTGCGACCATCGCCTTTAGTGCCAAATATGGAATTCGTAAATTGATGGTAAATCATCCATCGCTACAAAAAAAATAAAAGAAAGGATGTATGTTATGGAGCATCAAAAAAGAATAGAAGCATTACGAGAATTATTAAATCAATATGCCTATGAATATTATGTGTTAGACCAACCAAGTGTTCCTGATAGCATTTATGACCAATATTACCAAGAATTATTAGCGCTAGAAACAAAATATCCACAATATAAAGATGCCAACTCAATTACTCAAAGAGTTGGTGGGGTGGTGTTAGAGGGCTTTGAGAAAGTAACACATCGCTCTTTAATGCTATCTTTATCAAATGCCTTTAGTTATGAAGACCTACTAGCATTTGAGCGCAGAATCAAAGAAGTAGTCAGTGAAGTAGAATATGTAGTAGAATTAAAGCTAGATGGATTAGCTATTTCGCTTTATTATGAAAATGGACGTTTTATCCAAGCTTTAACTCGAGGAGATGGATTAACAGGAGAAGATGTGACGCATAATGTGCGTACCATCGCTTCAATTCCGATGGAAATCAGTGAGACAAGCTTCGTCGAGGTACGTGGTGAAGTTATTATGCCTAAAGCAAGCTTTGAAGCATTAAACAAGCAACGTGCAGAGAATAATGAACCATTATTTGCCAACCCACGAAATGCGGCAGCTGGAAGTATTCGTCAACTAGATAGTAGTATTGCGGCATCACGTAAGTTAGACGCATACTTATATTACTTACAAGATAGTGAACAATTCGGTTGTCAAAGTCATGAACAAAGCTTAGTTCAGCTTCAAAAATGGCGATTTAAAACCAACCCATTACGCAAAGTATGTAAGAATATGCAAGAAGTATGGGAGTTTATTCAAACAATCCAAACACAACGAAGTGAACTTCCATATGAAATTGATGGAATGGTTATTAAAGTAAATGATTTATCGAAATGGGAAGAAATTGGAATGACAGCCAAAGCTCCACGCTATGCGATTGCCTATAAATTCCCACCCGAAGAAGTCGCTACTTTATTAAAAGATATTACCATTACGGTAGGAAGAACTGGTAAGGTGACTCCCAATGCAGTATTAGAACCAGTACGCATTGCTGGGACAACGGTATCAGCTGCACAGCTTCATAACGAAGACTTTATTGCGGCGAAGGATATTCGTATTAATGATATTGTCATTGTCAGAAAAGCAGGAGATATTATTCCAGAAGTATTAGGACCAGTGAAAGAAAAACGTGATGGTAGTCAGAAGGTTTATCAATTTCCAACCATTTGTCCAATTTGTAAAGGGCATTTAATGCGCGATGGTTTAGAGGCAGCCCACTATTGTGTAAATCCAGATTGTAGCGCTAGAGTGGTGGAAAGTATGATTCACTTCGCTAGTCGTGATGCAATGAATATTGATTCTTTAGGAGATAAAAAAGTAGAATTTTTATATGAACAACAATTACTACAAAAAATATCTGATATTTATTCCTTACATGAAAAAGAAACAGAATTATTAAAGCTAGAAGGATTCCAACAAAAATCCGTTACGAAACTTTTAGAAGCGATTGAACAAAGTAAACAAAACCCATTAGAAGATTTAGTTTATGGATTAGGAATTCGTCAAGTAGGAAAAAAAGCGGCAAAGGTATTAGCCCAAACCTTCTTAAGTATGGATGCATTAATGAGTGCAAGTGAAGAAACATTATGTACGATTAAAGATATTGGACAAATTACAGCACGTAGTATTAGAGCCTATTTTGAAGAACCGAAAAACCAACTATTAATTGAAACCTTAAAGGTGGCAGGTTTAAATATGACAACCCAAAAAGAGGTTGTCGAAGAAAGTTTCTTTACTGGTAAAACAGTGGTATTAACCGGAACGCTACAAACATTAAAACGTAATGATGCCAAAGCAATGCTAGAACGCTTAGGGGCGACTGTAACAGGTTCGGTATCGAAAAAGACAGACTTAGTCATCTATGGAGAAAGTGCTGGAAGCAAATTAGATAAAGCCAATGCATTAGGTATTATGACAATGGATGAAGAAACATTTATAAAGGAAACAAAAGCATGAAAAAGATAATTGGAATCGTGTTAGCCGCTATTTTACTATGTGGTTGTAGTGGTCAAAACCAACAAAACAACATCGTAAATGAAGTAACACAAGTTGTACAAGAAGGAGATTATGCGGCCATTCTACCTTATCACGAAAGCAGTGCACGCATGAAGCATGCAATGACAAGTACATCCTTAGATGGAAGCTATGCCATTGGAACTGGTTTGATGGAATATAGTAAAGAATATTTTACAAGCGATGATCACACATATTCGGAAGGGGTTTTCCTAAGCTATGATGCCTTAGATGCATTTGAAGACCAACAAGGATTATTAGGGAGAACATCAGAAACCAATCCCAATGGATTAAATCCAGCTGTAGGAACGAAGATAGATACTGATGCTGGAGTAAAGACAATTAGTGCTTCAGATGTTATGTTATTAGATATTCATGAATTAGATTGGTATAAGCACCAAGAGTTAGCAGGAATATCGATTGCGGTGATTTTAAATGATGAAATTGGAGACGCTGAACAACCATTTAAGGTGACAGATGAAAAGCTAAAAGCCTATGGAGAAGAGAGTGGACGTAAAATTGTAAGCTATTTACGAAAAACTTATCCGGAAATTGGTAAAAAAACACCAATTTATGTTACATTATTTAAAGAATCGAGTTATAATAATAAAATGCCGGGGATTTTTATTGCGGATGCTTATTTTGCCTCAGGGACAATTGGAGAATTTAGTAATATCAATGAAGATTGGGCTATTTTTCCAGGAAGTAAGGCATCTACTTTAGATAATCTAACCGCAGTTAGCTTTGAACGTTTTGTGGAGGGCTTATCTGATTTCTCATCTTTAAATACTTCTATTGTTGGGATGGGACATTTTAAAGATGCAATGTTAGATAGCTTATCGATAGATATTTCAATTTATGCTAAAACATGGGCAGAAACAAATGCGATGATTCAAAAAATCACAGCTGATTTAGAATTATTTACATCGCAAGAAATAGAAATCAAAGTCACATTACGTAGTGATGATATTTTAATTGCTGCGTTAAAACGCGAAAAAGGAACCAATGATGTATCTGTTATTACATTAGCAAATTAGGAGGGCATTATGAAAGAAATC
>JAXJYR010000305.1:0-5122 GCA_036306885.1 Longicatena sp. | reverse complement strand
TGTAAAAAGTGTAATACATCACATTTATTCGTTGTAAAAAGTGTAATATCGTGCCATAATATAAAAAAAGAGGTGGTTTGAGTGTATCGAATTGCAATAGAGAAATTATTAAAATGGAAAGAAAGTCCACGACGTAAACCTTTAATTATTGAAGGTGCTAGACAAGTGGGGAAAACATGGTTAATGAAAGAGTTTGGTAAACAAGCTTATGAGAATACAATCTATATTAACTTTGATTCAAATGCTAGAATGGCTGCTTTATTTGCCAGTGATTTAGATGTTGAACGTATTATGTTAGGATTGGAATTGTATGTGGGAAGAAAAATAAATGCCGATAAATGTCTATTGATTTTTGATGAAGTACAAGAAGTTCCGAAAGCATTATCATCGTTAAAATATTTTTATGAAAATGCACCACAGTATCATATTATTTGCGCAGGTTCTTTGTTGGGAATTGCATTACATCAAGGTACATCATTTCCAGTGGGGAAAGTAGATTTTTTAAAACTATATCCTCTATCCTTTCGTGAATTTTTAATGGCTGATGGAAAGGAACGTTTTGCAGAACTTTTAGAGAAGCAAGATTGGCAGATGATTACAAGCTTCAAACAAATATATATTGATGCATTAAAAAATTATTATTTCGTTGGTGGTATGCCTGAAGCTGTTCAGTATTTTATTGAAGAAAAAAATTACAATGAGGTACGAGAAATACAAAAAAGAATATTATTAGCATATGAACAGGATTTTTCTAAATATGCACCAAATGCAATTGTTCCTAGAATTAGAATGCTATGGAATAGTATTCCATCACAATTATCAAAAGAAAATAAAAAGTTCATTTATGGTTTAATTCGTGAAGGAGCACGTGCGAAAGAATATGAAATGGCAATTATGTGGTTATATGATTGTGGTTTAATTCAAAAAGTAAGTCGTGTAAACCATCCAGGTATTCCATTAAAAGCTTACGAAGATTTAAAAGCGTTTAAATTATTTGTATTAGATGTTGGTTTATTAGGATGTATGGTTGGATTACACCAATCAACTTTATTAGATGGTAATAAATTATTTGTTGAATTTAAAGGAGCACTTACAGAACAGTATGTATGTCAACAATTGAAAACGATAGATGGTTTAGATGTTTACTATTATACAAATGATCGAGGAGCTTGTGAAATTGATTTTGTGGTTGATACAGGAATGATGATTGTACCAATTGAAGTGAAATCAGAAGAAAACTTGAAAGCAAAAAGTTTAAAAACATATCGTGATAAATTTGGACCAGAAAAAACGATTCGTTCTTCAATGTCAGACTATCGTAAAGAAGAATGGTTGATTAATTTGCCTTTATTTGCGATAGACCAAATTAAAAATATAGAATAAATAGAAAAGGAAGTAGAAAAATGTTCAGAACATTTTCAACTTCCTTTAATTTTTATGCATATAATATTTCTTAATCGTTTTCAAACTAAAAAATATAATTACGAGTATTAATAATACGAAAATACCTTCTTTAAAATAAGTGGAAAATTGATGGATGATGACTTCATAATTCTCTTGGGCGATGTATCCAATTCCCATGACGATACTATTCCAAATACTAGAAGCACTTGCGCTTAATAATAAAAAAGTGGATAAAGGCATATGATTCATGCCGGCAGGAATCGAAATTAAAGAGCGTACAATGGGTACAAAGCGTAAGAAAAAGACTGATGTACGTCCATGTTTGGCAAAAGAATCAAACGCTTTTTCAACATGTTGGGTGGGAATATGCATCCACTTACCTTGGTGTTGGAAGAAATATAATAAGGAATCTTTATCAAAATAAGAACCTAATTTATACAATAAATAAGCACCGATCACACTCGCGCATACAGATACAATGAAAGCTAAGATAAAATTCATATGATTCATTGCGCATAGAAAACCAGCACTACCTAAAATAATTTCAGAAGGGATAGGGGGAAAAAGGTTTTCAATGGCTATAAATAGAAATAAAGCTAAATAAGAAAATTCTAAAATAAAATCGATAATCAATGTATTCATAAGAAATCCTCCTGTATTACTAGTATATGCGACAAATATAAACAAAAAGACAACAGAAGGACAAAGAATTATAAATATTTGTGATAACTATAAAATTATGTTACAGTATATACAGACACCCAGGGGGAGGGGTATTATGAACGAAAAAAGAAGTCAAGCTTTAAAAAGTATCAAGACGGCGAAAGGGCAATTAGAAGGGATTGTGAAAATGATCGATGAAGGAAGATATTGTATTGATATCTCCAATCAATTGATGGCTTGTATTGCCTTATTACAAAAAGCAAATTATGAAATATTAAGCGGACACTTACAAAGTTGTGTCAAAGAATCGATGGAAAATGGTACAAGTGAAGAGAAATTAAATGAATTAGATACCGTTTTAAAACGATTAACAAAGTGAGGTATGTATGATTAGAAAATATTATGTGCAAGGAATGCATTGCGCCGCTTGTCGTAGCGCTGTGGAAAAACGTTTGAATAAAATGGAAGGAAGTGAAAAAGCAGAGGTGAATTTATTAGCTAATACTGCTTATATTGAAGGGAAAGAACTTCCTAGTGATGCCTTCTTAAAAGAAAAAATTGCGAAGATGGGATTTACTTTAGTTGATTATCCGATTCATACTTTTACTTATGAAGTAGAAGGAATGCATTGTGCAGCCTGTAGTGCTGCCGTAGAGCGTGTTTTAAAAAAACAAGATACCATTCTTAATGTACAAGTTAACTTATTAATGAATAAGGCAACGATTGAAGCTTATGATGAACATTATGAAAAATGGGCAAAAGTAGTTGAGAAAGCTGGATTTAAGCTATTAAATAAACAATTATCACATACATGTCAATTTGCATATCAGTTAAAAGACGCATCACAACTAGAAACTTTATTATCAAAGATGAATGGAATTCAAACGTTTGAAATGAGTTCTGAACAAATTTTAACAATTGAATTTGACCCTAAAATTATTAAAAGTATCGAAATTTTCAATCAATTAAAAGAAACATGTGAGCTTCAAGTAGCTTCTACCAAACAAGAAGAGACATCGCAGAGCTTTTTTGAGAAATATAAAATCTTTATTACGTTAGGTGTTGCCTTTGTCTTATTGTATGTAGGAATGTCACATATGTTAGGACCAATTACTTTACCTTTACCACGGATCATTCATTATGATCACAATCCTTTTAATTTTGGATTGATTCAATTACTATTAACAACTTTTATTTTAATTGTGGGGCAAGGTTTCTATATTAGAGGAATCAAATCATTACTTAACAAAGCCCCTAATATGGATACCTTAGTGGCAATTGGAACAGGTAGTGCTTATCTTTATTCATGTGTATCGTTAATTCGTATTTTAATGGGAGATGTCCATGCCGTACATTCTTTATATTTTGAGGGTGCAGGGGTTGTGGTGGCTTTGGTTCAATTTGGGAAACATTTAGAAGGATTATCGAAAAAGAAAAGTGCTGATGCGATTTCCGCTTTACTACAGCTTCGACCACAAGAAGCATTGTTACTTAAAAATGATACCGAACTGCTTGTGTCTTTAGATGAAATATGTGTCGACGATGTCGTGATTGTCAAAGCTGGAGATCATATACCAGTCGATGGTGTAATTATCAATGGAAGCTCTAATATCGATGAAAGTATGCTAAGTGGCGAAAGTATGCCGGTTTCGAAACAAGTTGGACATCAAGTAAGTCAAGGGACAACCAATTTAGATGGACGTTTACTCGTGTCTTGTACATGTGAGCTGGCACAGACAACCTTATCTAAAATTATTGCGATGGTAGAAGATGCGCAAAGTAAAAAAGCACCGATTGCAAGAATTGCCGATCAAGTATCAGGAATCTTCGTCCCTACAGTGATGATAATTGCGTTAGTTAGTGGTTTATTATGGTGGTTGATAACAGATGATCTTTCCTTTGCGTTAACTGTCTTTGTCAGTGTGATGGTGATTGCTTGTCCATGTTCCTTAGGATTAGCAACACCTACCGCGATTATGGTCGGAAGTGGAAAAGCAGCGCAACTTGGAATCTTTGTGAAAAGTGGGGAAGCTTTAGAATCAAGTGCCCATATTGATACGATTGTCTTTGATAAAACGGGAACGATTACACTAGGGAAACCGATTGTCGAAAAAGTAATTACTACTTTGGATGAAAAAGAAATGCTAGAAACTGCAGCTGCGTTAGAAAGTGGTTCTAAGCATCCATTAGCCAAAGCTATTATTGACGCATCTAAGCAACAATACATCGCCCAAGATATCAGTATTGAAAATGGTTATGGTTTAAATGGAACGCTACATGAACAAACATGGTATTTAGGTAGTGACAAATATATGCTTCAACAAAATTGTGAAATGAGTACATGGCAAAATCAAGCAAGTACATATCTTTCACAAGGAAAAAGTGTTGTCTTTTTAGCTAGCAATAGTGAAGTGATGGCGATGTTTGTGATTGGGGATGCTTTAAAAGACAATGTCGCATCGATTATGGATCAATTGAAACAAAAAGGAATTGATGTTTATTTATTAAGTGGAGATCATCCTTTAGCTGTCCAAGCTATTGCCAAAGAAGCACATATGGAACATTATTTTGCCCAAGTATTACCACATGAGAAGAAATTAAAAATTGAAGAACTGCAAAAAGCTGGTAAAAAAGTCGCAATGGTAGGAGATGGAATTAATGATGCGATTGCCTTATCACAAGCTGATGTAGGAATTGCGATTGGTTCAGGTAGTGATGTCGCCATTGAAAGTGCCGATGTTGTGTTAATGAAGGATGATATTAAAGATGTCGATACAACGATTAAATTATCGAAAGCAGTCATTAAAAATATTCGTCAAAATTTATTCTGGGCCTTCTTCTATAATTCAATTGGAATTCCAATTGCGGCTGGTATCTTATATCCTATTTGGGGAATCTTATTATCACCTGTTTTTGCTGGGGCAGCGATGGCATTTTCAAGTGTTTCGGTTGTAAGTAACGCTTTACGCCTAAGAAAATTTAAGCCATAAGGAAAAGACAGTAAAAACTAGTTTACATTTTCACAAAAATATCTTAAAATTTATATGTATGCAAT
>JAXJYR010000304.1:0-2795 GCA_036306885.1 Longicatena sp. | reverse complement strand
TATGTACTTCACTCGCTTGCACTGTTGGTAATGTGAAACAAGTAAATGCCATACATAATGATAAAACAGAGGCTAGAAATTTTTTTCTCATATAAAAGTTCTCCTTTCTTTATTACTTTAAATTATAGCATAGCGATTTTTACAATAAAAATATAATACCTGTTTGTTTTCTTAAAATTTATGTCCTATCCTTGATAAAACACAAAACTCAACCATACGGTTGAGTTCTGTGTTTTTATTCTGCCACAACAAGTTTCATTGTCGAATATCCTGAATAAATTTTCTTTTTACTTGTCCCATTGTCATAAGTTTTATACCCGCGTAATCTAAAGTAGTATTCTTTTCCACTTGTTAATTTACTAGCGGTATAACTTAAGTTTTTAGTTGTAGCTAATTTATAAAATTTACCATCATAGCTTGTTGCGCGATAAATTTCATAGTAGGTAACACCTTCCACTTTTTTCCAAGAAAGGTTTGCTTTTTTAACACCTGCTTTAACTTTTAGTTCTGGTGCTGATACTCTAGAATATACTTTGACATAAGAAGTTTGATCGGTCATGATACGATCCACAGAATCATAACGGGCTGCTCTTACCGTAAAACTATAAGTACCTTGTGGTAATTCACTTGTCGTATAAGTAAATGTATTCCCATCTAATGTTAATATTTTTTTCCAAGGATCTTTTTCACGTTTACGATAAATAATATATCTTGTAGCTCCTTCTACTTTGTTCCATTTAAAAGAATGACGTGTTTGACTAACATAACCATTATTTTGAATATCACAAGTTCCTAATAATGTTGAGCGAGCTGGTATATTTATACTTGGTTGTGCTTCACCTGTTTCATTCTTCGCTACAATATAGAAGGTATAATATTTTCCTGTCATCAGTGAAGTAAATGTTGCTTCATTCGTATTTACGTTTTGAACTAGTTTAAACTCTGATCCTGGTTTATAGCTTTTACGATAAATATCATAAGAAGTTGCATCTTCACTTGCATCCCAAGTTAATTGAATCGTTTTGTAGTCAACAACATTGACTTTTACATTTAACACTCGTTGTGGTAATGGAGGTTTCTCTTCTAACTGGGCAATTGCTCCATTTAATAAAACGATAACTTGATCTACCTCTGTTTGTGTTGCATCTACTTTTGCATCAATTGTTTCTGCTTGTAATAATGCATTTTCAAAATGAGTCCAACTTGTTAAGGTATAAGATTCTTTCTCATAAGTTTTTGCTTCTGCTATTTTTTCTTTCAATAATGTTTTTTCAGCTACAGGACTTCCATAGAAACGTAATTCCGCAAAACAAGTATAACGATTATTAATATTTCCACCCATATTTACTACTTCTACTTTAAGATAGCGTACTTGTGGGTTCGTTGATAAATAAGCACGTACATAATCATCACGATTTGCTAAGACATTACCATTTTTTTCAAAGGCATAGCTTCCAATATATGTTAAATCGTTGGCTGTTGTTCCACCATATAATTTAATTTCAAGTGGATCTCCAGCACCTGGCTAGCTTTGGTTTTTACGTGGTAGTAAAGTAAGATCACTTAAGGTATAAACCTTTCCTAAATCAAAGCTTACATATTGTGCTACTCCAATCATATTTTTCCAATCAGAATGCCAATAAGTCAACTCATCACCATCTAATAAATTGCTTGCTTCTCCATCTTCATTTGGATTTCCTCCTACCACACATTGAGAAGAAAAACCGATTACCTGAATCTCATTTTGGGGAATCAAAGCACTAGATAATGGTGGAACAATAATCTCTTCAAGATTATCTCCTGCTTGATTTAAGATCGTAACTGCTTCTAGAATGGCAGTTTCATCAGTTGAAGCATTTTCTTTTAAAGCTAATACCGCTTCATAAGCTACTTTAAATGGTTCATATGTGTCTGCTGTATATTGAAATAAATTTACGTATGCTGTTTGATATGTAGATATCGCTTCATTTAAGGCAAATTGAGGATGCTTATGTCCGATAATTTTTTCATACATGCATTGTGCAAGATAATGATACCCTTCATCGCTAAAATGTAATTTATCGCTATGATATAAATATTCTTTATCCGCTGTTAAATCATACATATTAATGCTATCCCAATTCATTTCCGCAACAAGTTCTAATTGCACCTCATGTAACATGTTCACTCGTTCTGTGGTAATCAAACGATCACTTCCATAAACATGCGGAGCTAACGCAAAGACAACATGTGGTTTTGTGCTTAAATTAGCATAGGTATCATATAAGGCTTTCGCATCTGCTTTATATTGTTCCTCATTCCAATACATTTCCTTACAATCGTTAGTACCTAGCATAATAATGACGTAATTAGGAAGGAAGTTTTTACTGTTCGTGAATTCGGTAGAATTCCAATAAGATTTATCTGTTCCTTTCATTAAGGTATAGCTTGTTTTCCCAAAGTTTCCTACTTCATATTGATCTCCTAGTAGTTGTTGTAACTGAGCAGGATATGCTGTAGCACTTTTATTTCCTCCTGATGATAAATAACCATCAGTTAGTGAATCTCCAATACATGCAATCTTAATTTTCGTTTCATTCGCATAAACATTTGGAGTAATCAAAGTGAATAACATCATTATACATAATAATAATTTACTAATCTTTTTCATAAATATCGTTCCTTTCGTTTAGACATTTCTATTTTGCGACAGCTGAAACAATCGTTGAGTATGGAGTATAAACATTATATTTAATATCAGTTCCTGATTTGTATTGTTTGTATCCACGTACTTTGAAGAAGTATTTTTTACCACT
>JAXJYR010000303.1:0-10770 GCA_036306885.1 Longicatena sp. | reverse complement strand
GAGTATTTTGTGATTGTATCAATGTTTCAATTTCATTCAGCATTTCTTGATAAAAGACTCCATAGTTTCTCCTTTACACAAACAGTTATTAATATCTCATATTCTGCTATAAAATTCAATCTTTATACTTTTTTTACATACATTTCTAACGATTTTTAGATTTTTTCGTTTTTTCTCTTGAAATATAACTAATTTTCTGTTAATATATTTTAGCAAATGATTTGTCTACGTAGCTCAGCTGGATAGAGCATGCGCCTTCTAAGCGCACGGTCAGGGGTTCGAGTCCCTTCGTGGACGCCATTTCAAAGATAAAAGAGGCTAACGCCTCTTTTTTTCATTTTCATTCGCTAGTATCTATCCAAATAGTGAAAGCAGACAATTTAACTACATAATAAAAGGCAGTCGTAACTGCCTTATTTTAATTATTCAGTTTCAATTAAACCATAACCACCATCGTTACGTTTGTAAACAACCGCAACTTCTTTGGTTTCATTATCACGGTAAATAAAGAATGAGTGGTTTAACATTTCCATACGCATAATAGCTTCATCAAGTTCCATTGTTTCCGCAACAATAGATTTTGTTTTAACTAATTCATCTTCTTCCTCGTAATCATCATCAATGATTTCGTCTTCCCCAATAAATGCATATGCTAGTTTATCTTTGTTTTTACGTGTCAATCGTGTTTTTTGACGACGAATTTGGTCTTCTAGTTTATCGATTGCTAAATCAATTGCTGCATATAAATCATCATGTACTACCTCTGCACGTAACACAGCATATTTAGTTGGAATTGTCACCTCAATTTTTTGTTTGTTTGGATACACACGTACCACAACATTAGCCACCACATTTTCATCAATGATAAAGTATTTTTCTAAGTGGTTAAGTTTCTTTTCAATTTTTTCTGCAATTGCTGCAGTAACAGTAATGTTTTTTCCGTAGATCTGGACTTTCATTGAAATCCCTCCTTGTTCTATTGATACTTACATTATAATAGGAATATTCTATGAAAAAAGTCTGTTATTTTAAAAATATATATGTTATATTAATTATGTAAGCGTTTTATTGAAAAAACGCTTTTTTTATTTATAAATAATATCAAAATATTTCATTTCACAAAGCGTTGACATACTCGTATCATAGCTTTGATTTTTCAATATTTCTAAAACAATTTTACTATCAGCATCATATTCCATACAACCATAAGCCTTTTCTAATAATGGATTTACTAGTTGTAATCCTTCTTCAAATAATTCCATAAAGGATTGCTTACTTTGAATACTTTGATCACATGGATGACACCATAAATCATGATTTTCATTTAAAACATCATAATCTTCTTCTTTTTGTTTTAACAAGTATCCTGAATAACGCCATGGAATATTTAATTTCTGTTCAATTTTAAAGATGATTTTTTCTTTTCTTCCATTTGCATCCTGGAATAATTTTTGTAGCATTTTCCAATTATCCAACGCTTTACGAATATCATTTACTTTTAAATCAACATGATAGATTTCTTTGGCAATCGGTACATATAAGCGGGCAATGGCTTGTAACATAGCATCATCATATTCACAAATTTGATAGCTACAATATTGTGAAGCTTCTACTCCTTTAATGCGATGTAACAGTTTTAAATCAATATCTGATTCAATCCGATGATGATAGTCCATATGAATTTTTTCACTTGCCCCTGTGCGATAAAAAATATACGGATGGACACTTTTATCTAAGGCCCAATGCGTTAAATGACCTAATAAATAAGCCATCATTCGCTCTTTAATTTGACGATTCCTTTCTTTTTGAATTAGTTCAAAAGCTTTCTTATAAAAGGCATTTATTAGAGTAGAGTGCATTTGATTTCCTAAGCTTGAAATAGCTTTGGTTAAATGAGATTGCCAAGGTAAGGCATTATGATAAAACAAAATATCTGGTCCATTCGAACCGATATAAAATAATTGGGCATGATTGTCGATTAATTGAATAATATCTTGTTTATTTAATTGCATAAATGCTTTCTCTGCAAATATTTTATGTGTAATAATACATGGCATAATTTTCTACCTGATATATAAATATATCTTATCCTTTCTGTTGTATTTGATTATATCATATTATGATGAGTTCGTTAAAATAAAATACATGTTCCATCATATGAAAAAGGTTAATTTTCATAAATAAAACCATGTTACATATAATAGAACGAGGTGAAGTTATGACACATCGTATTCAACTTTTATATCAAAATCAACCACTCGATTCTTTATATGTAATTGTGAAAACTTGGGATGGTGATTACGTCACTTGTGAACAGCATCTTTATACGGACGAAGAAGGATTTCTGATGCTTCCGCATTGTAATAATATTCAAATATGTATGGATGATCGTTGTATTTTTAAAGATTTTGATTGCTTTAAAATAAGTGAAGTAATGGATTTAGAAATTGATCAAGAACGTTATTCGTTATTAATGCATAAATTAAAATATATCATATCACATTATCAAATACCGCAAAGTGAAAACTTAAATAAACTTTATCAACAATATCAAAAAATAATGGGGATTGAAGCTTATTCAATCCACCATTATTTCATTTTATCTATTATCAATCAAATGTATTTAGAGCTACAATAATGTAAGTACAATTTGCCAAATCGTTGGTGCAATAAACACCGTAATTAATCCTGCAACTCCGATGGCTAGTGAACTCATTGCCCCTTCCGCATCACCTAGTGATAATGCTTTGGTCGTCCCAATTGCATGGGCACTTGTACCTAAGGCTATGCCTTTCGCAATTGGGTGTTTAATTTTAAATACTTTAAACACAACATCGGCAATAACAGCACCACATACTCCTGTAACTAAAATTGTTAGAACTGTAATCGCTGGTACTCCACCTAATTGTTCACTTAAGACAATCCCAATTGGTGTCGTAATGGATTTAGGCATTAACGATGCACTTACTACTTGATTTAATCCAAAGACAATACAACAAATAGTAGTCGAAATAAAACCAGTAATAATTCCAACACATATTCCAATCAAAATCTCTTTAGCATAACGTTTTAATGGTTCTAATTGTTTATATAATGGTACTGCAAGTACTACTGTTGCCGGTCCTAAAAATAAACCAATTACATCGCCACCTTTTTGATAATGCTCTAAAGGAATCTTACCAATAACTAAAATGGCAATAATCATTCCAATCGCAAGTAACAACGGATTTAAAAATACTAATTTACTCTTACGTTGAATCAAAAGTCCAATTTCAAAAGTAATTAATGATAACAGAATTCCAAACATTGGATATTGAGTAAAATCATTCATGCTTTTGTTCCTTTCTGGCAAGTAAAATACTCATCGTCCAACCACATACACCCATCGTAATAAAAGTTGTCAATAAGCAGGTTAAAATAATCCACAGCCAACTATCTTGAATCAAGTCAAAACAAGCAAGTAAAGATACTCCTGCAGGAATAAAGAAAAAAGCTAAATGTGATAATAGAAAATCAGTAATTGTTTGTATCATACTAATTTTAATAATACCTAAGCATAACAGCACAAATAATATTAACATTCCACACAAAGAACCTGGTAATGGTAAGGATAAACCTTTAGAAAGTAATTCACCAAGATATGCGATACCAAACACAATGATTACTTCACGAAACAATTTCATTTTTTAACCTTCTTTTTATAAACTTGGTTGGAAGAACGTTTATAGTTCGCATTGCGATTTCCATATCCTTGTTTGTTACCATAGAATGGCTTACTTCCTTGCGAATGTCTTGGCGCAATCAAACATTTTGGACCAGTACCGATTAAATCTTCACGTCCTGCTTGACGTAATGCTTTTTCGACAATCGCATGGTTTTTCGGATATGTAAATTGCATTAATGCACGTTGCATTGCTTTTTCTTCTGATGTTTTGGCTACATATACTTTTTTCATTGTCTTTGGATCTACCCCTGTATAATACATACAAGAAGATGCTGTTCCTGGAGTTGGATAAAAGTCTTGTACTTGTTGAGGTGTATGACGAATTTTCTTTAAATATTGTGCTAATTCAATCGCTGCCTCTAAATCTGAACCAGGATGAGAACTCATTAAATAAGGCACAATATATTGGTCTTTACCAAATTGTTCATTCTTTTGTTTGAATTTTTCGACAAATTTCAAGTATAACTCTTTACGTGGTTTCCCCATTTTATCCAAAACCTTCGCACTAATATGTTCTGGTGCGACTTTTAATTGCCCTGAAATATGGTGTTGGACTAATTCATCAAAGAAAGTTTCATCTTGATCATACATTAAATAATCATAACGAATTCCGCTACGAATAAAGACTTTCTTCACTTTTGGTAACGTACGTAATTCACGTAAAATATCTAAATAACGAGTATGATCAACCTTCATGTTTGGACATGGTTTAGGGAATAAACATTCGCGATGTGTACAAGCTCCATGTTCACGTTGTTTATCACAAGCTTCTCTTGAAAAGTTGGCAGTTGGACCTCCAACATCATGAATATAACCTTTAAAGTTTGGCATTTCGGTAATTCGTTTTGCTTCCTCGATAATACTTTCTTTACTACGTGTAGAAATCACACGACCTTGATGGTGGGTAATCGCACAGAACGCACAAGAACCAAAACATCCACGATTTGAGATGATTGAAAATTGAACCTCTTCAATTGCAGGAATATAGTGATATTTAGGGTGATATGTTCGTTCATAAGGTAAAGAATAAGTGAAATCCATTTCTTGTTGGGTTAATGGTAAAGCAGGTTGGTTTTGAATCACATACCATCCATCATATTCTTCCACTAATACCTTTGCGTTAATCGCATCAACATTGTTATGTTGAATTTGGAAGCTTTTCGCATATTGGTATTTATCTGCTTGCATTTCTTGATAAGTTGGTAACTTTACATAATCACTTACATATTCAATTGACTTACTTTTCCAGCATGTACCACGAATATAACATAAATCTTTGGCTTCTAAACCAGAAGCTAGGGCATCTGCTACTTCAACAATAGTATTCTCTCCCATTCCATACATCAATAAATCAGCTTGAGAATCAATTAAAATACTACGACGTAATGTATCATCCCAATAATCATAATGAGCTAATCGACGTAAGCTTGCTTCTACTCCCCCAATCATCACTGGTTTATGAGGAAATAAGCGTTTTAAAATTTGTGTATATACAATAACGGCACGATCTGGTCTTTTTCCCATTACTCCATCATCGGTATAATAATCTTTATCACGACGACGTTTACTTACCGTATAATGATTTACCATCGAATCAATGTTTCCACTTGAAACTAAAAATCCTAAACGTGGTTCTCCAAATTGTAAAAATTCTTCATCATTATGCCAATCTGGTTGTGCTAACACAGCACACGAATATCCAAATGCTTGTAATACACGTGTAATAATCGCACATCCAAAAGAAGGATGGTCTACATATGCATCACCATTGACATAAACAAAATCAACTTGGTCATAACCTTGTTCGAGCATTTCAGCTCTTGTTGTTGGTAAAAATCCCATTAAACTTCCTCCCTTTGTGCTTCTTTCATTAGTGCATGTAACACAATATATTCTCCATATGTATCTAATGCACAATAATCAGTTAATTCTTGATAAATTTGTTGTTTTAACTCACCTTCCGCTTGACAATACTCACGCCATCTAAAAATGGCATCAATTCCATTTGTCACTTTTAAATCTTCGTATGAATAATCACTAAAAATAGGCACTAATGTTTTTAACGAATATAGTCCTTTCATACGAATATCGTAAACATTTCCAGTATTGAATGGAATACTTAAATCTACCATACGTTCCCAAATTTGACGTAATTGGGTTTCAAATTGTGGGAATTGTTCAGCCAACTGCATTAAACGTAGCTTTTCAGCACCTTCCATATTAAATACCAGAATATTACCTTCTTCTGGAATATTTTCAATTAACGATAAGATAAAGTCTTGACGACAATCGCCTTCCCCAATAAATCCATAATGCTGTAGTTCTCCATTTTTTTCAACATGTAATGAATATTGGAACGTCAACACATCATATGGCTTCATTCTTTCATATGGTGGAAGGGCATAAGTTTCCCATTCAAAATCTAAATAACATAAAGGTTTGGTCACAATTTCTGAAAGCCATACTCTTAATGCTGCATGATCAAAATATAACCCACCATTAATATCGGCCATAATTTGGGCATATTGAATACGTGTTCCTTCAATACGATCAAAATCAACATCTCTTAAATGCTTAATTCCTTCCTCATGCATTTCGTGCTTATGAGCAGACTGTACTAAATGCATAATTGTATCTTCGTTTTCTTCCTCTGGAAAACATAAGTCATAATAATCACATTTTCTTCCGCGTGTACATTTACTTGTGCGATGTGGCTTTAATAAAGGCTGTTCACATAGTCTTTTTAACTCATTCATATACATTGTAATATCACGAGTTTTTTCCTCAATCACATCTTTAATTAAATGTGATACATGATTATTATGATTATAAAAAGCTTCACTTACAACAAAAGCTTGACGTACATCTAATTCTTTTTCTCGTACATAATCACCATTTAAATGAAACAAATAAACATCACGAACATGATAACCACATAAACGCAATACTTCTAAAGTATCGGCAATATATTGTGCTTGTCCTTCTTTTGGATATAATTGTAACGATGTGAAATAGACAATTAATTCATTCTCATCTTTTATCATAAAAGGAATTTTAATCCGTAATTCATCATACGCAAAACGCGCATTAATAAAGTATTGATAATCATCAAAAGCTTTTACTACTCTTTGAGGGTCATCATTACGTACTCCAATAAAAACTTCCTCTTCCTTTAACATAAAGTATTCCATCAAACACTTTGTCATATCAACATTTAAGTTAATAAAAGGATTTGATTGAATTTTTTCGATTCTTGATAATTGAAACGCTCTTAGACAACGTTCCATTTTAGTAATATCTGATATATGTAACATATTTATAACCACACTTTCTAGACTAAATTATAACATAGATTCTAATAAGAATTATATTTTGTTTGCATATTTACAATGATTTCTTGCATCTTTGTCTTAATATCAGGAGGTGATATAATTTCTACTTCATCACGTAGGGTTAATAAAAAACTAATCACACTCTCTTTACCTTCTAAATCTAAATACACTTCATCATAGTTTTCACCCGCTATAATTTGACGATTTTGCCCAATCATACTCTCTTTGATATAACGACGACTTTGGCCATAGATTTTCAAATGAAGTCTAATTTTTTCATTTCGCATTAAATTGGCAGTACCAATATGGTCTTGAAGCTGAAAATTACTATCACGTTGAAAATGTTTATCTAAGACCTCAACATTACGCATACGGGTAGCTTGGACACGAAAATTACGATAATCCTTTACTTTCAGTGAATAAGCTACTACATAAGTTGAATTATGGCGATGTACCAATTCATAAGGATGGATAAAGATGGTTTGAAAATCATCATCTTTGGTCCCTTTATATTGGAGCTTTACCCACAAACAATCACGTTTCGCTTCTGCCAATTGTTCCATCATCCGTTTGTCAATATCATCGTTTTGTAAGTGCGAATGAAGATAATAATCTTGATCATAATGTTTCATTGAGGTTGTCGCTTTAAATTTTTCCATTGCTTTACGAAATGCTTTACTATAGCGAAAAGGCTCATGTTCCATATATAATAAAGCTTCAGAAATCGCTTGATATTCTTCATTTGAAAGGGCAACAACGGGAAAAAGGGTACCTTTTTTTAATTGATACCCTCCATCTTTCCCTTGAATTGCTTCGATTTCATAACCAGCTTCTTCAAGTTCTTTTCGATATTCACGAATATTACGCACATTACAATCTAGTAGTTCGGCAATTTCTTCACTTTTCATCATCCCTCTAGCCTGTAACAAAAGTAACATTTTAATACAATTTACCGTGCGCGACATATTCAATCATCCTTTCTATTTATGCGCGAACGCTTCTAACTTCATAGCCTAATGGCGCATATCGCGCTGGATAAGGTCCAAAGTCAATACTTTCTTGACGATGTTTAGGAATCACTCCCATATATGCAAAAGGTGCAATCATATCTCCAATTCCACGATCTAACGCAAAGCCTAAAGCCTCTTCTAAGCCTTGTGCACCAGCTTTAACAAGTGCAATTACAATTTCTAAATTACGAATATATACTGCATGAATTAAAATCGGATAACCATTAAATACCCAATTAGGATCAGCACCGTATTCTAGTAGTTCCTCCACTCGTACAACATCTTCATTCCATACTGCGTTCAATAATTGTGTAGCCATTTTTCTTTCGTTAATCATAATGTTCACCCTTTCTTTTTACAAACATATGATAACGAATATTGTGACATTATATATGTCATATTATACCAAAAAAACATATTCTTTGCAAAAAAAGAATATGTTTTAAATGTTATTTATTCATGTTATGAGAAGTATCAGATATTGCTTGAAATTTTTCAAATGCTTTTCTTAAATCCGTTAAATTACTATCTTTTTCATATAACAGTAAGACATTACCATTAACTGCAGCTTCGTATTGTTTCTTTTCATCTTCAATCATCACATCTGCAGTTCCTGTTTGTTTGACATGATCAATCAGTTGTTGCATTTGCGTATCGTTCGTATTTAAACGATAAATATAGGCATTTGAACCATTTGTCGTTAACGAATAGGCTTCGTGTGCATTTAGACCTGTATGTTCAATCTTTTCGTAATTGTCTAATTTGATTCCTTGATTGGTAAAATCATCAAACATCTTTTCTAAATTATTTACAACCTCTTTACTATCTTCTTTGACATCTTCTACAATATTGTCATTACGATTTGTGTTATCTACATTTCTTTGACAACCAACCAAAAATAATGACACCATAAAAATACATAATATTTTTTTCATAATCTTCCTCCTGTCACTAACAGTATGGAAGCTTTTTATTGTTTTATACTTCGTTATGATGTCTTTTTATTAAATAATAGCTTAAGATTGTAATTCCTTTCAATATAGATGTGAATGTAATTGACCACCAGATCCCATTTAATCCCATCATAGGAATCAATAAAGCCGAAAGTGGCAAACGTATAAAGTTAAAGAATACCGATACAATTGCCGATGGCATTGTAATTCCTAAACCAGTTAATACTCCTGATGTCGTTATTTCAATACACATAAATAATTGGGAACAAGCTAAAATTTGTAAATAATCAATTCCTAAAGGAATAACATCTTTTTCTTGAATAAAAATTGAAAACAAATGTTCAGAACCTAAAAATAATACTAAGGTTGTGAAGATTCCCCATCCTATCATAACTCTTAACGCAATACGAAAACCTTTTTTCACACGCTCTTGTAGGTTTGCACCATAGTTTTGTGCGGTAAAGCTATTTAACGATGCTGCAAATCCATCACTTGTCATCCAAGAAATGGATTCAATTTGAGAACCGATTTTTTGAACTGCCACTGCTGCTGCCCCAAATCCCGATACCATTCTTGCGATTCCCATCGAAATCGATGAGAATAACATATTTTGTAATCCAGTTGGGCCCCCAATACGAATCATATCTTGAATCATTGACCATTTTGGAAATTGTCTTAATTTAACATGAGGAAACAACAACTTTTCTTTCGCTAAAACAATTTGAAATAATAACGTTACACAAAGCTGTGAAACAACAG
Source organism: Longicatena sp. (assembly GCA_036306885.1). Taxonomy (GTDB): domain Bacteria; phylum Bacillota_I; class Bacilli_A; order Erysipelotrichales; family Erysipelotrichaceae; genus JAXJYR01. The sequence continues at coordinate 992 of JAXJYR010000303.1, read as the reverse complement.
TCGCTAAGGCAGCCCCTTTGACTCCCATTCCTGAAAAAGAACCAATCCCAAAAATACATATTGGATCTAAAATAATATTAAAAACTAATCCAATCGTATTCACAATAAAACTACTTTTTGAATTACCAGCAGCACTTAATAATGCCGTATAGATTTGATTTAAGAATGAAAACACAACAAAACCACAGGTAATCATCAAATAAATTTTCGCATCATTCACAACACTAATATTATCAAAAGCAAAAAAACCAATCATATAATTCGCAAAGATGATTGAAATTGCCCCAAATCCAAGGGCTAACATCATCGCAAATAAAATCGCATTCGATGCATATAAACCAGCTTTTTCATATTTTTTAGCCCCTAAAAGCTGTCCACATTTTACCTGTCCACCCATTCTGGCAATCATAATCAGACCATTGGAAAACCACATAAACATTCCTGCAGCACCAACACTTGCCACTGCGTTTGCCCCTAATTTACCAATCCATAGCATATCGGTTAAATTATAAGCCATTTGAATAAAGCTAGTAGCCATAATAGGAAGTGCTAATTCTATTAATACAGTTAAAATATTTCCTTTTGTTAAATCAATATTTCGCATAATTATCACCTGCATTATTGTATGTGTATTTAAACAAAATTACAAGTATACACATAAAATAAAAGTAATATCTATGACATAGCATAAATATTACTTCATAAATCATCCTAACATAACATCTAATACCATCATTACGACAAACCCAATGGCAGCACCTACTGTCCCCAAATTAGAATGTTGACCATTTTGGGACTCTGGAATAAGTTCTTCAATTACCACATACATCATTGCCCCAGCCGCAAAAGATAAAAAATATGGTAAATATTCAATCACAAATTGCGAACAAAGAATTGTTACTAAAGCCGCAATTGGTTCGACAATTCCCGAAACCATTCCAAATAAAAATGATTTTGGTTTTGAATAACCTGATGCCTTTAACGGTAAGGAT
>JAXJYR010000302.1:0-4497 GCA_036306885.1 Longicatena sp. | reverse complement strand
TAGAAGAAGTACGTGAAGTATTTGGTGAGGTAGCAAAACGCTATGGACGTATTGATATTTTAGTGAATAATGCAGGTGTAAGTGAAAGTACAAGCTTTGCCGATTATACAGAAGCAGTATTTGATCATGTAATGAATTTAAATGTAAAAGGAATGTTTAATGGGGCAAAAGTTGCAAGTGAATATATGATTGAACAAGGTGAAGGAGTTATTTTATCAACTTCATCAATGGTTTCTAAATATGGGCAACCTAGTGGAATTGCTTATCCAACAAGTAAATTTGCAGTGAATGGATTTACAGTGTCATTAGCACGAGAATTAGGTCCAAAAGGAATTCGTGTGAATGCCGTAGCTCCAGGTATTACTGAAACAGATATGATGAAAAAAGTACCTAGAGAAGTTATTGAACCAATGATTCAACAAATCCCATTAAGAAGATTAGGACAACCAAGTGACATCGCTAATGCCTTTGTTTTCTTAGCAAGTGATGAAGCAAGTTATATTACAGGTGTTGTATTATCTGTAGATGGTATGGCTAGAAACTAAAGCGAAATTTATTTTCGCTTTTTTTGTGGTATACTGTGTTTGGGGTGATATAGATGATTGATTTACATATTCATAGTAATTATTCCGATGGAAGTGATTCGATTGAAGAAATTGTAGCACAGGCCTGTGCCTTAAAACTAACTCAGATTGCGATTACTGACCATAATACGATGGAAGGGGCATTGTATGCTAAAACATTAAATCATCAAAATCTTGAGATTGTATGTGGGATTGAATTGTCATGTGATTTTGAGGAAGTGGAATTACACATATTAGGATATTTTCCACCATCACAAACCAATTTTGAAGCGATTGAACATTGTATTCAATATAATGAAGACAATAAATATCAAGCGCAATGTGAAATGATTCATCGCCTAGCAAAAAAGCAAGTTTACTTTACTTATGAGGAAATGCAAAAGACCTTTCCCAATACCATCTTAAATCGTGTACATTTAGCTAAAATGATAGTGTTGAAAGGCTATGCTCAGGATGTGGAAGAAGCATTTAACTCCTATATAGGAGTAGGTAAATCTTGTTATGTGAATAGTAAACGTTGTAGTGCTTATCAAGTAATCGAAGCTATTCATGCTTGTAATGGTTTGGCATATATAGCACATCCGTTTAAATATAAGCAAACGTTTATGATATTAGAGGCATTAAAATCACACTTAGATGGTATTGAAGTATGTCATTCATCTTTTAGTGAGGAACAAAGTCAACAGTTAATTGCATATGCAAAAACTCATCAATTAAAGACAAGTGGTGGTAGTGATTACCATGGAAGTAATAAAAAGAATGTTAATATGGGAGAACCTAAGGTAGAAATTTCACATGCCATTGTATTTTAATAAAAAAAAGAGTATAATACCACAGGTGAAGTTATGAATAAAGCAGATAAAATATTAGCATGTGTGTTGTTGATGATTTCCGTTTTAGGATATGGATGGTTATGGTTTATTTATCAATCACAGCAACATGATAAAAAGGAAGCAGTTGTCTACTATCGCGATGAAGAGATTTTGCGTGTACCACTAGAACAAAACCATACTTATGAAGTACAAGGGACAAATGGAATTGTGCTATTAGAAGTAGAGAATGGAAAGGTTCGCGTGGAAAAAGAAAATTCTCCATATCATTATTGCAGTATTCAAGGTTGGGTTGACTCAAGTAGTGAGCCAATTGTTTGTTTACCAAATGATATTGTAGTACTGATTGAAAGCAAAGGCGAAGATGATGTTGATACGGTGATACAGTAATGAAAACAAGAGAGTTAACAATAGGGTCAATGCTATGTGCATGTGCGATTATTTTGCATATGTTAGAATCAATGATTCCTTTACCGATTGGAATCCCATTTTTTCGACTAGGTTTTGCCAACATCGCAGGTTTGATTGCCCTTTATTTATATGGTCCTAAAATGATGTTTAGCGTTAATTTTATTCGTGTCTTTTTTGCTTCACTGATACGCGGAACTTTATTTTCAACAGGATTTTATTTATCACTAAGTGGTGTATTTTGCGCAACCGTAATTGCATGTATTGTTTATCGTAGTAAAATCTTTACGGTATATGGTATTAGTATGCTATCAGGGGTATTTCATGCGGTAGGACAAATGATTGCGGTAACCTTTATATATCAACAGTTTTTTATGAGTGCATTATTACCAATGTTAAATTTGGCAGCACTTGCAAGTGGATACTTGATTGGAATGTTAAGTGATCAAGTATTAAAAAGATGGAAAGGAAGATTAGAATGAGTCAATTTACATATAAACCAAAAGGTGTATGTAGCCAAGCAATGAAATTTGAAATGGATGGAGAAACAATTAAAACCGTTCAAGTTGTAGGTGGATGTAACGGAAACCTAAAAGGAATTTGTAACATTTTAAAAAATAAAACCATTGATGAAGTATTAGAAGCATTTGAAGGAGTAACTTGTGGAATGCGTAAAACAAGCTGTCCAGATCAAATTGCGCAAGCTTTAAAAGCATATCGTAATGCCCAATAGGTGAGTTATGCAAAGAATTGCGAAATTTGAAAAAGTCTCTTTTGAACAGTTTAAAAAAGATTTTGGTAAAGCATTTCCTGAAGCTGATGTAAAAGCTGTATATGATGCTTTAAAATTACCGAAAAGAGCTACCAAAGCAAGTGCTGGTTATGATTTCTATGCACCAGTGACTTTTACTTTAAATCCCCAAGAGACAATTAAAATTCCAACCGGAATTCGTGCTTGGATGGAATATGGATATGTATTATTACTAGCACCACGTAGTTCATTAGGATTTAAATATCGTATGCAGTTAGATAATACGATTGGTGTTATCGATGCGGACTATTATGAATCTGATAATGAAGGTCATATCTTTATTAAAGTAACAAACGATAGTAAAGAAGCTAAGTCATTTACAATTCAACCAGGAGAAGGTTTTGCCCAAGGAATCTTTATGGCATATGGAATTACCATAGATGATGAAGCAGATGCGAAGCGTAATGGTGGATTTGGAAGTACAAATCAATAAAAGTAAGGAAAGAAGTGTTCGTTGATAATGCTTCTTTTTTTTATCGCAATTTATATTTTAAACATCTATCTTACTATATGCATTATGCTATAATAGTTAAGGGAAGCGTTTTCATATTTGATATTTCCTGTGTATTTATATATGAAAATGTAAATAGTCAATCAATAATATAGGAGGAATGTTTATGAATTTATGGAAAAAACTAACATCAGGTTTTTTAGCATGTTCAATGGCTTTATCATTATTGAGCTGGAATACATCGGCAGCTACAACCTTTGAAATAGAAGCAGAAAACTATGTTAGTAGTGATGGAAGTTTTAATACTTTAACTTCTAATAAAGCAAGTGGAGGGAAATATATTGGTGATTATGGTCCCAATGATATTTTAACTTACAAAATTGACATCGAAAAAGCAGGAAACTATGAGATTTTAGTAAGTGTTGGTACTATCAATAAAGGTGGTATTGTAATGGTGAACTGTAATGGTTCGTTCTCAGAAGAAGCAACAGTACCTAATACAGGGGCATGGCAAACTTATCAAAATGTAGCTTTAAAGGTTTGGATGGAAACAGGAACCCAAACTTTAACGATTAGTAATCTAAGTGCAACATGGAACTTTGATAAAATGACAATCACTTATGTTGATTCAGAAGTAGAAATAGCGGAATTACAACCATATCATAATGTATATTTACAAAATCGTTGGAAAACACAACGTTTAGTAGAACGTGATGGTATGATTCAATATAGTGATTTAGAAGACGATGACTATCAAAAAGAAAATGCGACATGGCATTTAATTCCAGATGGAAATGGATTCTACTATATTCAAAACGTAAAAACAAAAAATTATGTCACAATGATTGAGGGAAGTGATTTTGTAGTCGTATCAAGCAATATTGATACTGATGCAAGTAAATGGCAAATTGGTAAACTAGGAGGACGCCTAGAATTTTATAATAAACAATTTGTCGGTGCTGCAATTACATTAGAATATCAAGCGGATTATCCAGATCAAGTAATAGCATCTAAAGCATCACTTGCGAAATGGTATAGCTCTCAATGGTCAATTGAAACGCCACCAATTGGACATTATTATGAAATTAGTAGTAATAAAATTGCAGGAACAGCTGGTGTTGCGACCTCTACAGATGGTCAAAGTATTACATCAAATGCAAGTGGAAAAGAAAAAACATGGACATTAAGTGAAGATTTAAGTGCTACGCCAAGCTTTAGTGCTCCTAATATGCCAATGATGGAAGCTGTTTATAACCTATCAATGGAAGAAACCCTTTTAAATATTCATGATGGATTATATGGTGAAGTATTCTGGACCGGAACAAACTGGAAAAAAGTTTGGACAAGAGATACTGCGATGTCTGTACAATATTCATTATCATGGTTATTCCCAGAACAAACATTAAATAGTAT
>JAXJYR010000301.1:0-3124 GCA_036306885.1 Longicatena sp. | reverse complement strand
GTGGTTATGTTGGAACGATTGCGATTCGTTATCGTGATGTTGTCATTCCACCAACTCTTACTACACCAGATCCACTAACGATGCAATCAGCCTTAAAGGATATGTGTGATGCCGATGTAAAAGCTGTAGCCTTAGAAGTAAGTTCACATGGTTTAGAGCTAGGTAGAACGATTGGAATCGATTTTGATTATGCTATTTTTACCAACTTAACTCATGATCATTTAGATTTCCATGGTAATTTTGAAAACTATCAAAAGGCAAAACATAAATTATTTACACAATTAAAACCAAGTGGTGTCGCAATCTTTAATATTGATGATTCCTATGCAGAATCAATGATGAAGGATTGTAATGCGAAAACGGTAACATTCTCTTTATGTAAAACTGCCGATTACTATGCATCTAATATTACATTACATAAAAAAGGTACAACCTTCACTTTACATCATGACGATGAAAGCTATGAAGTAGAAACGAATTTAATTGCAAACTACAATATTTCGAACTTAATGGCTGCCGCTGCGGCGATGTGTGAAGCGGGAATTCCATTAAAAGATTTAGTACCATTGTTTAAGCATATTAAACAAATTGAAGGACGTATGGAGTGTATTGATGAAGGACAACCATTTAATGTATTTGTGGACTTTGCACATACACCAGATGGCTTACGCAAGGTATTTACATATGCGCAAGCAATTACTCCATCTAACGCTTCGATTATTACAGTGTTTGGTTCTGCAGGACAACGTGATACACGTAAACGTCCAATCTTTGGGGAGATTGCCGATGAATATTGTGATATGATCATTTTAACTGAGGATGATCCACGTGATGAAAATCCAAAAGAAATTGCTGAAGAAATTAAAGCTGGTATTAAAAATACAAATTGTATTTATATTGAGGATCGCGAAGAAGCAATTATTCAAGCAATCGAAGGTGCAAATCCTGAAGATACCATCCTAATTTTAGGAAAAGGGGATGAAGTATTTATGTATCGTGAATTTGGTCGTACTCCATGGAAAGGTGACCATATTATCGCAAAAGAGGCTTGTATTAAGTATATGCAAGAAAATCACTATTAATTCGATAATTTCACATAAATTTAATAATTTCGTCATAAATTTGTTGCATTTGTTATAATTATTCTGTATAATAATATTGCTTGCATCAGAAGGGAGGGTTAAACATGCCAAAAGTAGTACTTAAAGAAAACGAAGTATTAGATGACGCTCTACGTCGTTTCAAACGTCAAGTTTCTCGTAACGGTACCCTTGCTGAAGCTCGCAAAAGAGAGTTTTATGTTAAGCCAGGCGTTCGCCGTAAGCTTAAATCTGAAGCTGCTCGTAAAGCTCGCAGAGGAAAATAATAAAAATGAAGTCTTCGGACTTCTTTTTTTTGTTTTAGGCTAATAAACTAGATTGAGGTGTTCTATGTTATATTATCATCGCAATCAAATCCAAATATTAGAATATAAACAATTAGTTGAAGTTCATACACATAAAATTCAAATTCAATGCCAAAATGAACAATTACTTATTCAAGGAAAAGATTTAGCTGTGGCGTTATTGAATGAAAGTGAAATCATAATTAAAGGTGAAATCTATGTCATTCAATGGGTGTAAATCATATCTTGGTTGTGATGTTTGGCAAGTTCAAATGAATCAGGCAGCTTTTTTTTCATTATGTAAAAATAAAAATTTAGAAATCTATCATGTACAAGGTAATCGTGAAATTACGTTTCATGCTTCTGTCTTATCACGTTACAAGGTTTTAAATACCTTTGAGTCTTGTCAGTACATCAGAAGCTATGGAATATCAACCTTAATTTTTAGAGCGTTTTCCATAAAAAGAATTATTATGTTATTACTCTGTGTTATATTATTCTATCAGTTTCCAAACTTTATATTTAAAATTAATTATCATGGTGATGATAAAGGTAAACAAATCATAACCGCAAAACTAAAAGCACAATATGGTACAGTTCCATATTATAAAATTAACCCGTTAGATGTTGAAAAATTATGTCATAGTGACTTTGCGTGGATTGATGTACAACAAAAAGGTTCAGTATTAAATATTAACTATCGTAGTAGTATGGAAAAACCAAACCATTTACCAACAGGAAAAAGACTCATCGCTAAAAAAGCAGGTATAATTTCACACTTTGATGTAGAGGGTGGGGTAAAACAAGTAAATATTAATGAAATTGTGAATGCGGGCGATGTCTTGGTTGAGGCAAATATTGAAGATACAAGTCATAAGCAACATCATATCGATGTATCTGGTAAAGTGTTTGCGAAAACGTGGCAGGATGTATATGTTTCTAAACCTTCGAAACATCAGCCGAACGCAATGGATTTATTTATCTTGTTGTTGCATGCTCGTAATAAGCTATATGAAGATTTTGGCTTAGATGATCAAATCTTAAAAGAAAATATTTTGCAATTTACGTATAATAACGGTAAAATAGATTTGCATGTACATTATGAGCTATTACAAAATATAGCGATTTTACAGGAGTGATTTTATGAGTAATGTATATAATATCGCATTGAATGAATATCCAATAGAATGGGTTGTTCGTTTATGTGGTACTCAAGATAAAAATTTAGAGATTATCCGTTTTCATTTTGATTGTGAGATTGTATTAAGAGATAATCAATTACGTATTGTGGATGCTAGTGAAGAAAGTATTCAACAGATAGAAAAGGTTGTAAAGAGTCTTTTTGATATGATGGAGCATCATATTGAAGTCGAAGTGAGAGATATTGAATATGTCTGTCGTTTGGCGAAAACCAATCGTTTAGATGCTTATGCGGCCACTTATTCTAAACCAGTAGGAAAAACTGCCAATGGAAAATTGATTTATCCAAAAACCTTAGGGCAACGTTATTTATGTCGTGCAATGGAAAAAAACGAAATTGTCTTTGCGAGTGGAGTGGCTGGAACGGGTAAAACTTATTTGGCCGTAGTATATGCTGTATCGTTATTGAAAAAAGGCGAAATTCGTAAAATTATTTTAACTAGACCAGCGGTAGAGGCAGGAGAGAACCTAGGGTTTTTACCGGGGGATTTAAAAGAAAAGGTTGACCCATATTTACGCCCTTTATACGATGCTTTACAT
>JAXJYR010000300.1:0-2705 GCA_036306885.1 Longicatena sp. | reverse complement strand
CAATTACTGCCTGTAAAGCGTTGTAGTCACTTTCTGAACCTAATTGTTTCAGATCAGCTTTGGCACTATTTAATCGTTGAATCATTGCGTCGATTACTTCTTTTGATGGTTCTTCATCTGTAACATCTAATAATCTGTTTGCTTCATTTAGTACTTGTTGTAATTTGTCGAAGCTTCCTAGTGTGTAATCATTTGCGTTTAGTTTGTTTAATTGATCAACTAATTCTTGAAGTGGTTTTAAATCATCTTTGTAGCTTAAGATTGTTTCTGGGTTAATTTTGTAAGCTTGTGATAAGAAGTCAGATTTAATATAACCACCACTGAAATCACTTACACCTTCTGGCCTTTGTAGGCGTGTAGGGTTTTTACTAATAGAGTCAAATAAGTAGCGGTTGACAACCCCTGGAATATTCATATTTTGAATATCTTGTGATAGGTAAGTGTAACCATCGACACGAGCATCAAATCCTGTCCAAGTTGAAATGGTATATTCACTTGTATAGTTTACCATCCAACCATCTTGAGCTCCACCACCTACTTGTTCAGTCCAGTCACCCCAGTCAGTTGTTCCTGTTTTACCATAGACAGGATATCCACATCCACTAAATGAGTAACTCATCCAGTTATAGCTTTGGTGTTCACCAGTAATAGCTTTGTATAGTAGGTCACTTGTCATCCAAGCAGCAGCTTTACTCATAACTTGTTTTGTTTCAAATTGATTACTAAAGTGTTTAGAATTATCATTTTTATATTTAACTTCACGAATATAGTGTGGTTCACGATATGTTCCATAGTTCGCTAATACTGAGTATGCTCCAGCTAATTGGGTTGGAGAAACACGGAAGAATGCTCCACCAATTCCAAATAATAAGTCGAAGTTTTCAGCTACATCGGCATCAATTCCAATATCTAACAAGTATTGTTTGACTGGATCATATCCCACCGTATTCACAACATCAATTAAGGCTTTAAAAGCAGGAATGTTTAATGATTGTGCTAGGGCACGTTCAATACTTACTTTACCATAATATTTGTAGTCATAGTTATGTTTGATATCACCATAAATTTCTAATTTTTCATCCTTTACAACTTTACTTGTTGCCCATCCAACTTTATCAAAAGCTAACGCATAATCTAAGAATGGTTTTACCGTAGAACCAGGTTGGTGTTTTTCTAAGTTTGCACGATCACGATAAGATGAAGAATAAGGGTTATCAAATCCAGTTCCAATCGCTACAATTTCACCAGTTGCATTGTCGATAATTGTTGTCGCCACTTGGAAATATTCGTTTGCTGGCATCGTAATCACTTCTTTATTCATTACTTTGTTTACGGCATCTTGTGCTTTGGTATCTAAGGCTGTGTATATTTCCATTGGTGTCGTTGCAGGATCATCGCCTGTGATATTTTGTGCTTCACGCATTGCCGCTAAAATATAGGCTTGATATGGGTTTGCTGTATTTGTATCATCACCATTTAATTGGAAGGCAAGTTTTGTTGTTTTAGCTAATTCATATTCACTTTCACTAATATAACCATGGTTATACATTTGTCTTAAAGTTGTGTTACGACGTTGCGTTGCATATTGATAAAAGTTTTGTCCAGTTGTTTCATCATATCCACGATAAGGGTTATTTGTATATGGAGCGTTGATAACACCTGCTAGGAAGGCACTTTCACTTAGGTTTAAGTCTTCAACATTTTTACCAAAATAATATAATGCACCTTTTTGAATTCCACGAGCACTATTACCAAAGTTAATCTTATTTAAATAGTTGATTAGAATATCTTCTTTACTCATTTTAGAATCAAGACGAATCGCTAAATAAATTTCCTTAATTTTACTTAACAATTTATCAGTTGTTGAATAAGTAATTCCAGCCGCAGCATCTGCTTCTTCTTGTGGTTTTACAAAGAAGTTATCGATAGTTTGCATTGTCAATGTACTTCCACCTTGCGAAAATGAACCAGAACGAATATTATTCACAGCACTTGAGATAAAACGTGGTAAATCAAATCCATTGTGTGAAAAATAACGAGAATCTTCAATTGCTAGAAAGGCATCGATTGTCACTTGTGGAATTTGTTCATAGGTTACAATTTCACGACTTTCAGCACCTACCTCACCAATTACAATTCCATTACGGTCATAAATGGTAGTTGGCTCAACGTTAAAAATTTTACTTTCAAGCTGTTCTTCGATATCAGCTACTTGGGCGATGATGCTATTGAATAAAAAGTAACAGCTTATTCCGATAATGAGCACCATACATAAAACCACAATCAATGCGCTACGCAATGCTGAAATGAGTGATTTTGTTTGGAATTTAGACTTCATACAGGTTCCTCCTCAAAATATAATTGATCAACGATATTTAAATAGTTTAGTCTTGGCAAATAAGATTGTGTGATTAAATGTCCATATTGTTGAATGTCGCTATAAGGTAACGATCGTCGTTTATTATCTTCATATTTTGCGATGAAATATTGAGCATCAATTAAATATGTTTCATCATAAGCACAAAAACGAATAATGACAAATCCGATTCCTCCATGTTGTAAAACCGCTTTTAAATGATTGATTTGATGAGGATGAATACTTTTGAAGGGAAAGGAGGTTTTACTTTGGGTTTCCTTTGCTTCAAAGTCAATCGCACGTCCTCGATAAATACCATTATAGTCAGTTGTACTTGGTGTTGTATAAT
>JAXJYR010000299.1:0-5306 GCA_036306885.1 Longicatena sp. | reverse complement strand
CATTTGTAGTATCAGGGATAATCTCAGAAATAAGTAACACAGGAGCTTTACTCTGATCAATATTTTCATCTTGTGACTCATCTGGATTGATTGTTGGTTGGTCCTCATTTTCATCTTGTTTAGGCGCAACATATTCACCAACAATACATTCTTCTTCAACATGTAATGGTGATGGTAACTGATCATATTTTAATGTAATATCATTTCCATTATAAGTAAATACAATTGCTTCATTGATATCAATTGTACCATTTTGTGAATCTTCACTATTGTATGTAGTAGATAATAATACATTTCCATTAGAATCAGTAATTGCTAATCCACGTTTAGAATTGGCTAAACCATCACATTTTACTTCAGCGATGAACGCATCTTCTGCTAAGCCATAATACGCAATAAAATCAGCCTTTGTTAATTCCGTATTTCCTTCATTTCTAGTCCATACAAGCATTTTTTCACCTGCTGGTAAAACTTGGACATTAGTTTTCCAAATAGAAGTTTTCGTGTCATTTACATAAACAATATTATAATCTGATAAATTTACATCCTGATCTGAAATGTTCATCAATTCATAATATTCATATGCATCTAATTTGTTCATGTTATCAGTATTTGGTACAATTTCAGTAATCAAAACAGGTGAAGAGATTGTCTTTTCTAATTCTTCCGCATGTACCATTGGGATAGATGAGAAAACTGTTTCTATCACCATACATAAACTCAGTAATTTTTTAAAACCTTTTTTCATTCGTTTCATTCCTTTCCTGACAAAACATCTTTGTCATCGGATTTTATTATAGAAAAGCAATGTTAAATCACCTACAGATATCTTGTAAAATATTAGTAAAATCTAAATTGTTATTAATTATATACAAAAACAAGTTGAAGCTATATCATAAAGATATTTCTAGGCTAAAAAAAATGATAGCTACAATTGCAGGTATCATTTTTTAAATTTCTGATGTTTCGATTAAATCTTCGATGGTACAACCTAAAACCTTAGCCATTTTATAAAGTGACTCCACTCTTGCTCGATTGATGTTCTTTTGACGTTGTTCATACATTTGAATCGAACGAAGTGATACTCCTGAGCGATTTGCTAGTTCCGCTTGGGTACAACCATATGCATTGCGCATTCTTCTTAAATTCGTATTGGGAAAATAGGCCTTCATTTGTTCATCGACAATATCGACAAACTTCGTAATATCTGCTTCATGTAACGTGTAATACATATTAGTTAAATCCTCAAAGGATAATACTTCAAAAATATCGCTAAATTTGCGTGCCGAATACCATTGATAATAGGCAATCGCCCAACCTACCCAATATTCTTTACTGCGATGCATACTTTCTTGAGGTGCTACATTTAATTCTTTTCCCATGGTCTCTAACACAATATCCATCACAAGTTCAATTCCACTTTTTCCTGCTAAATAAGCAGGTTCTCCATTCTCGATTCTTTTACTAAAGGAACTCGCAATAAATAATTTAATAAATGTTTCCCCTGATAACTTACAACTATTCAATGCATAATCAAAGGCATCTCCAAGCACTGATTGCGCCTTACTTAGATATATTTCTTGGTATGCGTGGGTCATCATTGGTAATGCCTCCTCTCATAATATCTTGAATATATAATCCATCACTTTCTTCTTCTAACAATTCCATGTAGGTATGATTGGCATCATCATCACGTGCTTTACGTAAAACATAATATACATCTTTTTGAGCGATATCAAAACCTTCAAATTTTAATTGTGAAAACGCAAACTCTGATTTTACTACAATTTGTTCACCTAGTTTTCCTAATTTCATTGCCTTGGCTAATTGTTCTACAGAAATTCCATTATTTAAAAAGGATTCGGCATAATCAAAATAAGAATCATCAGCACGATAACCAGTAATCAAATCATATGCATTGACATTAATAGCAAAATGATCAATTAAATAACGTCTAGCGCGTCTTGCAACTGGTGTTTTTAATGAGAAAACACGATGTTCTACTAAACAAGCTATCCAATTTAAAATCGTATAATCAGGACTATTTAAATTTAATATTTTCAAATACTGTGTATCTAATGTATATTGATTCGCAAATCCATTTTTTAATGAAGAAACGGCCCATTCTTTTGCCAAGTTTTCATTTTCCGTACAATAAAAACCTAAACCAAAATCATTATGGAGTTTACCTTTTCCAAAGGTTGGCTCTTCAATAACATGCTCAGAACCATGATATATCGTAATTAGTTTATTCATGGATACCATTCCTTTCTTTATTATCTAAATTATATCACCACAGCGATACACAAACAACACTAAATTCAATTTATATCACTATAGTGATATAATAATAACATATAATGGATTAGGTTTACGAAAAAAATTTCCTTTATTTATATAGGCAATCATTCATTTTGATATTGTAATAAATAGATTCTACTATAATATCTTTCTTTTTCTATCAAACCTAAATTTCTAAAATTATCAATTAAATCTAAATATAGATAATAAATCAACTCACAACATATTTAATACTTGATTATATATAAATCAATTTAATGATGTTTTTTTATCGAAAAAAAGACTTAAACATTTCTGTCTAAGCCTTTGGATTAATAATTTCTAGTTCTTCTAGCATTTTAATTAAGGTTGGAAGCCACCTTGCTTTTTTAGGTAAAGAGATATAAATAAATCCATTATGGAAGCGAATTTGAATTTCTCTTGATACTTGATTCATCGCATCAAATAATTTGACTCCATCCGCATATTGAGAGAAATGTTTTGTACATTGAATTTTAATCATACGATCATTTTCTTCAAATCCTTCGACATAAGATTCATTTAATAAAATATCTAATCGTTTTTTCTCAAATAGCATTTTTACTGATTTTGGTAATGTACCGTAGTTATCAATAATATCTTCAATTACTTCCGCAAGTTCTTTTTTATCGGTTATCTTTTCAATTCGTTGATACAAGCGAATTTTTTCATAATCCTCATTCGCAAATTGTTCAGGAATATAGGCATCTACTTTAACACCTGATTTTTTTAATTCTTTTGGCGCTTCCTTGACAATTCCTTTGCGAGTCGCAATCGCATCATTCAACATTTCAATATACATATCAATACCGACGGTATCAATGAATCCTGCTTGTTTGGGTCCTAATAAATCCCCAGCACCACGAATCGTTAAGTCACGCATCGCAACCTTATAACCACTTCCTAATTGGGTGAATTCTTTAATCGTCTTTAAGCGTTTCATTGCGAGTTCACTTAATTGACGATTTGGATCATACATTAAATATGCATAAGCTAGACGATCACTTCGCCCCACACGCCCTTTAATTTGATATAGTTGTGATAATCCGAATTTATTCGCTTGATCAATTAAAATGGTATTGGCATTAGGAATATCAATTCCCGTTTCAATAATTGTTGTACATACTAATATCTGATATTCATTAGCGGTAAAGCGCATCATCACATCTTCAATTTCTTCACGAGACATTTGTCCATGCGCAACCCCAATTTCGATATCGGGAAATGCTTTCTTCAGTTTACGTGCCACACTATAAATATCACTTACACTATTATACAAATAGAACACTTGACCACTACGAGCTAATTCACGTGAAATTACCTCTTTAATCATATTATCATTTTTTTCAATCAAATAGGTTTGAACAGGCATACGATTACTTGGCGGTGTATTTAATTGCGATAATGAGCGAATCCCAATCAATGACATTTGCAGAGTACGAGGAATCGGTGTCGCACTAAGTGATAAGACATCCACTCCTGTTTTGAGTTCTTTGATTTTTTCTTTATGTTCTACTCCAAAACGCTGTTCCTCATCGATAATTAAAAATCCTAAATCTTTGAATTCTAATTGTTTCGATAATAAACGATGTGTTCCAATTAAAATATCAATTTTACCTTCTTTTAGTTTCTGAATAATTTCTTTTTGTTTGGCAGTATTTACAAATCGATTAATGACTTCAATTGTTACTGGGAAGTTTTCAAAACGTTTTTGGAAGGTTTTAAAATGTTGGAAGGACAAAATAGTCGTTGGACATAAGTACGCTACTTGTTTACCATCCATAACCGCCTTAAACGCTCCAACTGCAGCCACTTCGGTTTTCCCAAATCCAACATCCCCACAAAGTAAACGATCCATTGGTTTAGATGATTCCATATCTTTTTTCATTTCGATGATTGCCTGTAATTGATCAATCGTAGGACGATATGGGAAATCCGCCTCAAAAGCTCTTTGTTCATCGCCATCGGGCGAAAAGGCAAATCCAATATCTTCTTGACGCTGTGAATATAATTCTACTAATCTTCCTGCTAACTGTTCGACATTATCATAAACCTTTTGTTTTTTCTTTTCCCATTCATTCGTACCTAATTTAGATAAACGTGGTACATTTCCTTCTTTTGATACGAATTTACGAATCATTTTAAAGTTCTCTAATGGAACATCTAAAATAGAGTCTCCATGGTAGGCAATATGCAAGTAATCCTTATGAATACCATTTACTTTACGGGTAATAATACCTAAATATTTTCCAATTCCATATTGGTTATGAACGACAAAATCACCAATTTGTAACTCTTCATAAGAAGATAACATATCAGCGTTTTTAAATTTATCTGAATACTTGGTAATCCGTGTCACATGATTGAACAACTCTTTGGCAGTATATACTTCAAGTTGCGATGATAGATCCATATACCCTTCATACAAGTGCCCTTCCATTAAGGTGATTCCCATTTGTAAATCTTCATCTTCATTAAAATAACGATATGGTATTTCATGTACATCTAAATAATCTTTGACGCGATCTTGTTCCTCTTGTTTTAAGACAAACACGATTCTTTTATACTCAATGTTAGCTAAAATCGTTTCCATTGATTTTTCTAATGTCATATCATGCACAAGTACAGGCATCAATTGTGATTGGATTGGCTTTTTATAATCAACAAATTCTTGAATCTCAACAGGTCGAATCTGTTTTAAGCTTTCTTCAAGCGTCGCAAAATGATGGAAGGTTAATAATCCTTTTCCTTCTTGGAATAATTCTTGAATATATAAAATCAATTCCTCATTCATCGAACGATATTTACTTTTTAATGCATCGACATTAGATAAAATAACGAATGGATCTTTTACATAATCAAAGATTGTATAACGATTATTTAAATAAGTGTAATAACGATAGAAATGATTTTGCATCTCATGGTTCGCAATCGCATCTAAATCATCATTTATTTGTGATTCTAATTGATGGGAAATATCTAAATCT
>JAXJYR010000298.1:0-3997 GCA_036306885.1 Longicatena sp. | reverse complement strand
GTGATTATTTTTTATAAAACGACTCTGAATCAGTAAGCGAAGCTTTAAAAATTCGTTTTGATGAACCAGTTAGTCAAGGAGCACTTCCTGGATCATCAGGTTCTTATGGAGCTGGATTAGAAGAAAACAACAGATGGCAACAGTTATCTTTACCTATCGGGAACTCTTTTATGGGAGCAAACGTATATGGGGAAGTTGCGACTGAACACTTAACTTTTAACCACAAAACATTATGGACAGGAGGACCTAGTGAATCTCGTCCAAACTACGATGGGGGAAACCTTGAAACAATTAACTATGGTGGTGTAAGCTACACACCAGCTCAATTTATCAAAAAAATCCAAGAAACATTCGCTGCAGGAAACAGCTCACTTGCATCTAGCATGTGTGGATACCTTGTTGGTGAAGGTGCAAATGGTGGATATGGTGCTTACCAAGCTTGGGGTGACATTTACGTTGCATTCGAAGGAATGAACAACACTTACACAAACTATGAACGTAACCTTGATTTAGCTACATCAGTAGCAAACGTTGATTTTGAACAAAATGGTACTACTTACCACCGTGAATTTATTGCGAACTACCCAGATAACGTAATCGCAATGAAATTTACAGCTTCAAAAGCATCAACTGCAAACATTACTTTCCCTATTAAACAACACAAAGAAGGGCAAGGAAGTACGGTTCATGACAAAAACGTAAGCTACAAAGTAGAAGGAAACCGTTTAACTGTATCTGGATCAATGAAAGACAACCAAATGAAATTCAATGGTCAAGTTGAAGTTGTTGCAAAAGATGGATCAGTTTCTGGATCTAACGATACATTAAAAGTATCTGGAGCTACTGAATTCTACGTATTTGTAACTGCAAGTACAGATTACAAAAACGAATATCCAAAATACCGTACAGGTGAAACAGACGCTCAATTAAACACTCGTGTTGATGGTGTATTAGATGCTGCAGTAGCAAAAGGATATGAAACAGTAAAAGCTAACGCGATTGCGGACTACCAAGAAATCTTCAACCGTGTAGAATTAAACCTTGGACAAGGTGTTACTGACAAAATGACAAACGATTTATTAATCGCTTACAACAATGGTTCAGCAACAACTGCAGAACGTCGTCAATTAGAAACTACTTTATTCCAATTTGGACGTTTCTTACAAATCCAATCATCTCGTGAAGGTGACTTACCAGCAAACTTACAAGGTGTTTGGTCTGTTTATGCAGGACACGAAAGCTACGTTCCTTGGGCTTCTGACTACCACATGAACGTTAACTTACAAATGAACTACTGGCCAACATATGTAACAAACATGGCTGAATGTTCATACCCATTAACTGATTACATTGATTCATTACGTGAACCAGGACGTGTAACTGCAGAACGTTACCATGGTGTAGTTTCTGGTGAAGGTGAAGCAAATGGATTCTCTGCCCACACTCAAAACACTCCATTTGGATGGACTTGTCCAGGTTGGTCATTTGACTGGGGATGGTCTCCTGCTGCTGTACCTTGGATTCTTCAAAACGTATATGAATACTACGAATACACATTAGACAAAGAATACTTAAGAGACAAAATCTACCCAATTCTGAAAGAACAAGCTGCGTTCTATGAAGCAATTCTAATCGAAGATGCAAATGGACGTTTAGTTACTTCTCCTGCTTATTCTTCTGAACACGGTCCTCGTACTGAAGGAAACACTTACGAAAACTCTTTAGTATGGCAATTATTCAAAGACTGTACAGAAGCTGCACAAGCTTTAGGTGTGGATGAAGCACTACAAGCTAAATGGGCTACAATGATGGAAAAATTAGACCCAATTGAAATCGGTGCTGAAGGACAAATTAAAGAATGGTACCACGAAACAACTTGGGGATCAGCTGGTGGAGATTTAGGACACCGTCACATGTCTCACTTATTAGGATTATTCCCTGGAGACTTAATTTCAGTTGACAACAACGAATTTATGGATGCGGCTATCGTTTCATTATTAAAACGTGGTGACAACGCAACTGGTTGGGGTATGGGACAACGTCTAAACGCTTGGGCTCGTACAGGTGATGGAAACCACGCTTACCAAATTATTAAAGCATTCTTCAAATCAGGTGCTTACCCTAACCTTTGGGATGCACATGCTCCATTCCAAATCGATGGAAACTTCGGATACACTGCTGGGGTAGCAGAAATGTTACTTCAATCAAACATGGGATACTTAAACATTCTTCCAGCATTAACTGATGACTGGACAGATGGAAAAGTTTCTGGATTAGTTGGACGTGGAAACTTTGAAGTTGACATGGAATGGCATGCATTATCTTTAACTGATTTAGCTGTAACTTCTAAAGCTGGTGAAGAATGTGTAGTACAATACACTAACATTTCTGAAGCAACAGTAAAAGACAGCGATGGAAACGAAGTTCCTTTCACTACTGTAAACAAAGATCGTATCTCATTTGTTACTGAAGAAGGTGAAACTTATACATTTACAGAAATTCCTGAAAAACCAGCAAAAGCTCCAGAAGGAGTAAAAGCTTATACTGATGGAAGAACAGAAACTTGGGTATTATATCCTGAATCAGCATTAGCAAGTGAATATGTAATTTACGAATCAACTGATGGAACTACTTACGCAGAAGTAGCTACAGTAGATGCAAATGCTAGTGGAATTGAAAAATTAGCTTACAAAGCAAACGCTGTATACAAAGTTTCTGCAATTGTAAATGATAAAGAATCTGATTGGACAAAAGAAATTAACCCAATTAAAATTGAAGCAAAAGACAAAATTGATGATCGTGATGCTGCGATTACGTACTCAAGTGGTTGGGGGAACTGGGGTCCAGAATCAGGACAATACATGACAACTGAAAAATTCTCAAGCAACAACCCTGGTGATGTAGCTGAGTTAATCTTCGTTGGAAATGGTGTTAAAGTTATCGGTATGACTTCTGCATACAACGGTGGATATGACTTATACATCGATGGTGAATTAGTAGCTGAAAACGTAAACAACAACTCATCTACTACAGTACGTCAAGTAACATTATCTGAAATCAATGGATTAAAAGATGGACTTCACCACTTAAAACTTGTGACAAAAACAGTAAATGGATACGCTAAAGTATCTTTAGATGCATTTGAATTTGCACACAGTGGAGTAGCAACAGGAATTAAAGTAACTTCTGCTTCTGATGAATTAAACATCGCAAAAGGAAACACAATGCAATTTGCTGCTGAATTTACACCAACTGGTACAACAGGTGGAACAATCACTTGGTCTGTAGACAACGGTGCAACAATTAGCAAAGATGGATTATTAACAGTTCCTGCAGAAGGAAGATATACTGTAACTGCAACAGATGTTGAAAACAACATTAGCGGAAGCAAAACAATTACAGTTATTCGTACAACATTAAGTAACTTAGGACCAGTTGATGGTACAGAAAACGACATTCACGTTGAAGCTGTAGATTCTGAATACACTGCAGGTGGAGAAACGGCTGCGAAAACATTAGACTACAACAACTCAACATTATGGCACTCTGATTGGTCAAACGCTTCTCACCGTCTTCCAATTAGTGTTACATACGACTTAGTTAAATCTTATGACTTAAGCGAAATTAAATTCTTAGGACGTCAAAACGGATCAGTGAATGGAGATATCTTCGAATTTGATCTATATGTTGGAGATGACTTAAACAACTTAACATTAGTAAAACACGTTGTAATGGATACTACAGGATCTGGAACAACAGAAGAATTAGCAAACAAAGCTGAATTCCAATCAGTTCCATTTGAAGCAACAGGACGTTATGTAAAAATGACAGTTACTCGTTCAGGTTCTGACAACGCATCTAAAGCTAACATGTTTACATCTATGGCTGAAATTCGTTTCTATGAAGCAGAAGTAAAACCAGAAGTACCAGTCGCTGATAAATCAGAATTAAAATCAATCATTGATGTTATTAATGAATTAGAAGAAGAAAGTTACTC
>JAXJYR010000297.1:0-1422 GCA_036306885.1 Longicatena sp. | reverse complement strand
TCATTATACTAAAAAACTACTCGTCCAATATGTACTATTGACTGAGTAGTTTTTTAAATTAGCATAAAGTTTTAAATTTATTAAAAATAATTTTAATAATGTGTTTTTATTAGAATGTTAAGTTTCTAGAAGTACGTGGGAATGGTTGTACATCACGGATGTTTGTCATACCTGTTAAGTACATTAAGAAACGATCAAACCCTAGACCAAATCCAGCGTGTTTACATCCACCATATCTTCTTAAATCCATGTACCATTGTAATGTTTCTGTTTCCATACCCATTTCTTCCATACGAGCTTTTAGTACATCATAACGTTCTTCACGTTGTGATCCTCCTACTAATTCTCCTACTCCTGGTACTAATAAGTCACATGCCGCAACTGTTTTGTTGTCTTCATTGACACGCATGTAGAATGCTTTGATATCTTTTGGATAGTCAGTTAAGAAGACTGGACCTTTTACCACTTTTTCACAAATGTAACGTTCGTGTTCTGCGTTTAAGTCCATACCCCAAGATACTTTGTTTTCAAATTTTACATCAGCTTTTAATAAAATATCGATAGCTTCTGTATATGTCATACGTTTGAATTCTGAGTTACGTACTGCAGTAATACGTTCGATACATTCTTTATCAATCATTTTGTTGAAGAATGCCATTTCTTCTGGACAGTTTTCCAATACGTAATCAATACAGTATTTGATCATGTCTTCAATTAAATTCATATCATCTTCTAAGTCAGCGAACGCAATTTCTGGTTCAATCATCCAGAACTCAGATGCATGACGTGAAGTGTTTGAGTTTTCTGCACGGAATGCTGGTCCAAATGTATATACATCTCTAAATGCCATAGCGAATGCTTCTACGTGTAATTGTCCAGTAACTGTTAAGAATGCATCTTTTCCATAGAAATCTTCTTCCACTGGTCCACCATTGTTGGTAGTCACTTTAAACATTTCTCCAGCACCTTCACCATCATTTCCAGTTGTGATTGGCGTATGAACATATACGAATCCTTGGTCTTGGAAGAATTCGTGGATTGCCATTGATAATACAGAACGTAAACGATATACTGCATAGAATGAGTTTGCACGAGGTCTTAAGTGTGCAATTTCACGCATGTATTCAAAGCTGTGACGTTTCTTTTGTAATGGGTAATCACGATCACAATCACCTTCTAAAGTAGCTTGTGTTACTTGTACTTCAAATGGTTGTTTACCATTTGGAGTTGGAACTAATTTCCCAACAATAGTAATTGCTGCCCCTGTAGGGTATTTTTCCACTTCTTCAAAGTTTTTTAATTCACTTTTGTATACTAATTGTGCGTTACGGAAATAAGTTCCATCATTTAATTCGATGAAACCTAATTTACCGCTACAACGGTTTGTACGAATCCATCCTTGTAATTGGACATATTCCATAC
>JAXJYR010000296.1:0-17113 GCA_036306885.1 Longicatena sp. | reverse complement strand
ACATATACCATGTGGTAGTCTTCGTTTGGATAGTCTTTTTGCATTAATTCTTTGTCTAAGAAACATTCTGGTTGCATATATTGTGCGTATAATTTGCGACATACAATGACTTGTTTCGCTTCTTCGAAATAGGCAGCATCTCCATCAATGATAGGATGGAAGTTCATGTTCGTAATTTTATCTTCATCACGACCAGATTTTACTCCAAAGTAGCGTAATGCATCACGATATTTTTCATCAAAGAATGTTAGGGTAAAAGTAGAATTTGCATCTACAAATTCTTTTGTGTATCGCTGAGGACGAATAAAAGCAAAGACTACTTTTTTATTCCAAAGAATACCCATTCCACCCCATGATGCTGTCATTGTGTTCACAACCCCATCTTTGAGGGCACTAATTAACATCCAATCCTTACCGATTTTAGTGAAAGGATCACTTCCTAATGCTTCGGGACTAATTTTATGAAATTGACTCATTTTTTTCACCTCGCTTTATGATATTATATGTGAAAAGCTAAAAAAAAGACAGAAAAAAATAGATGTTATGAAATTAACTAGCTTATTAGCTTATTTCTAATGAGAAGGAATAAAGAAGTTGTATGAAAATACAGCTTTTTTTGTCTTTTTTTGGAAAAATAGAGATAAAATGTATTTTATTTGTTATAATGATAATGCTTACATTTTGTTTATATTATAACAGTTGGGGAAGGAGCGATTATAATGACGAAAAAAACAGGGATATTGATGCCGATTTTCTCTTTACCGTCTAATCAAGGGATTGGAGATTTTGGAAGAAATGCATATCGTTTTATGGATATGATTTGTGAACAAGGAGTAAATATTTGGCAAATATTACCGTTAAATCCAATTGCATATGGAAACTCACCATATCAGCCATATTCATCTTTTGCAGGGGAGCCATTATATATTAGTATTGATACATTAGCAGACTATGGTTTATTAAAACAGAGTTCTATTCGTAATTTTAATAAGTTTAGTAATCGTGTTGATTATGAAGGTGTGCGTGCTTTTAAAGAGCCATATTTTAAAAAAGCATATAAAACCTTTATTAAAGAGTTTTCACGATTCTCAAGTGAATATCAGGCCTTTTTAGAAAAAGCATTTTGGTTAAATGCATATTGTGCATTTATTACTATTAAACAAAAAAATCATTTTGAACCATGGTATAACTGGCCAATTCAGGACAAAGAAGCTTTATTTAAACGTAATGGAGTGTTACGTGATTTAGAAAGTGAAATTTCATATGAAATGTTCCTACAGTTTATGTTTTATAAACAATGGGGAGAATTACGTGATTATGCCAAAGGAAAAGGATTAGAAATTATGGGGGATATTCCTTTCTATGTAGGTGGAGATAGTGCTGATGTTTGGGCAAACCAAGACCAATTTCTATTAGACCAAGAAGGACATCCAACCTTTGTGGCAGGAGTTCCACCTGATTATTTTTCTCAAGATGGACAACGTTGGGGAAATCCGATTTATGATTGGGAGAAAATGAAAGCAGATGGTTATCGTTTCTGGGTAGATCGTTTGGCTTGGAACCAATCTCAATATGATATTATTCGTATTGATCATTTCCGTGCTTTTGATACTTATTGGCAAATTCCAGCATGGTGTCCAACGGCAAAAGAAGGAGAATGGCTATTAGGTCCAGCATACCACTTCTTTGATACGATTTTAGCAAAATTACCAGATATAAACTTAGTTGCTGAGGACTTAGGAGATTTACGTCCTGAAGTTATTACATTGAAAGATCACTACAATTTGATGGGAATGAATGTTTTACAATTTGAAATGGCTCCAAAACTATTAAAACGTGAACGTGGGGAGCATGTAATTGTCTATACAGGTACACATGATAATGATACGATGGAAGGAGCTTATCAAGAAATTGAAAATAATCGTAAGATTGCGCTTCGTCGTTTCTTCCATAATTGCGGATATCGTGAACGTAATTTCTATGAACTTGTTGTACAATATGCTTTATCGACAAATGCGAAGCTTGTGATTATCCCAATTCAAGATTTATTAGGATTAAAGAGTCAAGCACGTATTAATACACCAGGGACAATTGGGTCACCAAACTGGGAATGGAAACTAAAAAACTTAAAAGCAGTTAGTGAAGTTTTACCTAAGTTTGGAACTTGGATGAAAAATAGCGGGCGTAAATAACAATTAAAGGCGGGATGGCGAAGTAATTGTAAATCGCTATTTCGCCTTTTTCATATTAATATAAAGTAATAAACAGATGTTGTAAGGTGATAAGATGAAACGATTAGATATTTCGAAGTTTTCAAATTGCTATGAAGTAAAAAACTTAAAAGCTACAGATGTGGAAAACATTTATGATTTATGTAAAGCAAATACTCAGTATTATCAATATTGTGGAAAAGAACCAAGTATGGAATTGATTCAACAGGATATGGTAATTACACCACCGAATATTCCTTTAAGTAAAAAATATTATGTGGGATTCTTCGATCAAGATGAACTTGTTGCGATTATGGATTTTATTGATGGATATCCAAGTGAAGAATATGGTTTTATTGGCTTTTTTATGATGAATATTGCATATCAACGGAAAGGAATTGGAAGTAGGATTGTTACGGATATATGTAGCTATTGTCAAAAATTAGGGATAGCAAAAATACGTTTGGGAATTGATAAGGAAAATCCTCAATCCAATTATTTTTGGCGAAAAAATGCGTTTGAAATCATTCGTGAAGTCCAACAAGAGGATGGCATAATTTTAGTAGCAGAAAGGATATTATAAAAAAAAGGGACATCGCCACTTGCGATGTCCTTTGTTTAGTTTCCAAAGTAATTGAAGAAGTCTTCAATGTCGAAGAAATCGTCATTACCAAAGTAGTTTTCACCACCATTATATCCAGGATATGGATTAGTAGGTTGGCTTTGGTTTGTGGTTTGGTTCTCTTCTTGTGCTTCTTGTAGTGTGACACTTACTTGTTTGGTTTCATGAGAGCGTAAAATCATAATATTAATACGATCTCCTGCTTTATGAGAAGTGATTACATCTTTTAATTGACTGATACTTGTGATTTCGGTGTCATCAATTTTTAGAATTTGATCTCCTTCTTTTAAACCTGCTTTTTCTGCAGCTCCACCTTTGACAATTTCAGTAATATATACACTTTCTGATTTATCAAATGGATTTTGACTCGATGATAAAGATACTCCTAGTGTAGCACGATCTTTAACATATCCATTAGAAATAAGGTTTTCAATAATTGGTTTTGCACGATCGATTGGAATTGCGAATCCTAAACCCTCAATATTTTCACCACTAGATTTGGCGTTAACTACTCCAATTAATTCACCCTTCGCATTAAATAGTCCTCCACCAGAGTTACCAGGGTTAATGGCAGCGTTGGTTTGGAGTAAATGCATTGTTTGATTATCAATGGTTACTTCACGATCTAATGCTGAGATAATACCATTTGTGACAGTACCACCTAGTTCTCCTAAAGGGTTTCCAATCGCAATCGCGGCATCACCTACTTCTAAGGTGCTACTTTGGCCTTGAATAGCAGGGGCTAAATCAGTAGCTTCTACTTTAATAATAGCTAAATCACTACTTTGATCAGTTCCAATTAGCTTCGCATCAAAAACCTTTCCATCTTTTGTTGTGACGGTAACCTTATTGGCACCTTCAATTACATGGTGGTTGGTAACAATATATCCATCTTTACTTAAAATTACTCCACTACCAGCTCCAGAAGAAATGGCATTTGAGAAGAAGCTATGAGTAGAAACAGATTCAGTTTTAATTTCTACAACACTAGGAGCACAGTTTTTCGCAACTTCTTTTACATCGCTCGCTTCTACATTTTCAGTTTTTACACTTTGATACATTACGGCAGAATTGTTTTGGAAGGTTCCACTCATGATATTTCCAACCACACTACCAGCAATTCCTAAAGCGAAGCATCCTAGTAACAGTAAAAGTTTTTGTTGTTTTTGGAAAAAAGATACTTTTTCTACAGCTGGTTGTTCTGGTTGCGCTGTGAAAGTAGAATTAGGTGTATCCTGCGTATGCTCTTCATTATTTTGAGCTTGGCTCTTTTCGAAAAAAGCACCATTCATAATTTCAACATCAGCAGCATCCGTTTCATCTTCAGAAACTGTATCATCATCCATCATAGCTGAAGGATTTTGGGTTTCAGTTTTAGGTTCTAAAACTATTTCTACTTGAGGTGCATGATCGTCTTGAGAAAAATTAGCATCTGTATGATTAGAAGGTTCTTCAATAGAATTAAAAATATCTTTGTTTTCTTGTTCGTTCATAAGAAAAACTCCTTTCTTTTTTTACACGTTTATTATAATAACAGATTATCATAAAATAAGTAGAAAAAAATGTGAAAATTTATATTTTTATAATGAGAATATCTTAAATTATGTGATGAAATGATTCTCTATCATTTCCAAATAGAACATGATACAATAAAACCAAAGAATAGTATGATAAAGTGAGGTGGAAAATATGTATGATACACAAAAATATCAACAGGATTCTTTAGGAAAAATAATGTCACAATTATATCATAAAAAGATTTGTTTAACTTATGATGACTATATTAATTATTTAATGAGCGTTGAAGATTGGACAGAGATTATCGAACAGATTTTAGAACGTTGTAAAGTTACTCATCCAGATCAGGAACGACAAGAGGAAGTGGTATTATTATATGCGCTTCTTGAAAAGTTGGCATATCAATTACCCATTTGTGCGCGTGATGAAAATTATATTAAACAAACATCAAAATTTTTGTTAGGTACGAAGGTTAGCGATGAATTAAATGCAGAAAATAATGAAATCTTTTTAAAACGTCATGCCTTTTTAAAGATTATATTAGAGTATGCCAAATTTATGAAAATAGAAAAGGTACAAACTATCAATGATAAGTTTGATTGTGATTTTAGACAACATATTTTATTGTATCAAGAGGATGCGTATTGTTTATTAAAGTATTGGCAACATTATGATGTAATGTTTTATGAGCAATTTATGTATCGTTTGATTTCCCAATTTAAAGAGCTATATGTAGAGCTACAAGAAGCTGTACAATGTGATGTTTGTGATTTATATATGTGGCATGGCGATGAAGAAAAGGCTCATCGCGCCTATCAACAATTACTGAAGCAAAGTGCGGATTATGGTAAAATTGCATGCCGTTATGCACAAATTGTACAACGTTGTGCGCAACAAAAAGTAAATAGTCTAGTAAAGAAACTATTAGAAGGAAAAAAGATAGATACCCATTGGCAGGATGAATTAAATGCAATGATTTCTTAAAAATTAATGAAAGCGATTGAAAAAATAAAGAACACTGTTATAATTTATTTATGTATTTGGAGGAATGATTATGAAAAAAACATTGATATTCTTATTGGTATGTTTATTAATGCTACCACTATCTGGTTGTGGAGGAAAGAAAGATTCTAATCCAACTAACAATGGTGGAACGGTGATTGTGGATCAACCAGATAATAATGAAAATAACGAAACCAATAATGATGCAGGTTCTGATGAACAAGATGAACAAGGAGAAACATCAAAAGATGAGTCAAAAACAGAGGTAATTAAACCATCAAAAGATGATGAAACAATTATTTGTGATAATGAATACGCATTAATTCGTTTAGAAGAAGTTGAATTTGAGGGCTTAGATGAAATTAGTGTTAAAGTTTATATGGAGAACAAATGTAAGGAACAAAGCTTATCATTCTTTACATGGACAGCTTCGGTAAATGGTATTCAAATAGATCCTGCTTATGCTGGGGAATTAGAGGCTGGAAAAAGTAAAACAGATACTGTATGTATTCCAACATCTTATTTACAAATGTGTAACATTGAAAAATATACTGATATTTCTGTGACTTTTGTCGTATATGATTTGGAAAGTATGGGTGAAGAATATGTTGCGAAAGGAACATTACATTTCTATCCATATGGTGAAGAGGCAGCCCAAAAATTTGTATTAGCAGATGATCCTTCTTATAAAGTGTTGATGGATCAAGCTGATATTAAGGTTTCATGTGTTGGAATGAATGAAGATCCAATGATTGGATATTATGGTATGCTATACATTCAAAATGATTCAAAACGTGGAATTACGGTATCGATTGATGAATCAACAATTGATGGTGTTGTGGCTAGTACCTTCTCATATATTGAAGTAGAAGCCGGAAATACAGGATTCTTAGAAGTATATTGGACAGGAGAACCAGCAATGGAATATGATGAAAATGGTGAACCAGTTGAATCAGATACAGAGGTTCCAGATCCAGCAACTGCCAAAGACATTAAAATTGAACTAAGTGTTTATGATACAGAAGATTGGGAAGGACCACATATCTTCTATGAATCTGTAGACATTAAATAAAAAATAGAGTAGGTTGATGAGACAAAAGCATATTCAACCTACTTTTTTTAGTTGTAATTGAAAAAGTGAAAAAATAATGTATAATTACCATGTGAGAGGATAAGTCTTTCATAGAAAAGGAGAAGAAAAATGTTAGAAAAACTATTTCATTTGAAAGCTAAGAACACAACAATTCGTAATGAAGTAATTGGTGGGATTACCACATTCTTAGCGATGGCTTACATTTTAGGGGTAAACCCTGCGATTTTAGCTGATGCTGGTATGGATACAACTTCAGTATTTATGGCAACTGCGATTTCAGCTGGATTTGCGTCAATTTTGATGGGGATATTAGCAAACTACCCTGTATCATTAGCAGCAGGTATGGGAGTAAACGCAATGTTCTCTTATACAATCGTATTAGGTATGGGTATGAGCTGGCAAGGAGCATTAGCTTCAGTATTTGTGTCTGGGTTATTATTCGTAGTAATATCATTAACAGGAGTTCGTCAAATGATTATTAATGCGATTCCTAAAAACTTAAAATTCGCAATTGGGGCAGGAATTGGATTCTTCGTTGCATTCGTAGGATTAAAAAATGCAGGATTAATTATTGCGAATGATGCTACATTTGTAGGTTTAGGAAACTTAAGTGATCCAACTGTATTATTAGCATTAACTGGTATTTTAATTACAATTATTTTAGTAATTAAAAATGTCCCAGCTGCAGTATTTGTAGGGATGTTAATTACAGCGGTATTAGGATTAATCTTTAACGCAATGGGATTTGCAGGAATGCCTACTTTACCTGAAACTATATTTGAACAAAACTTTACAATGAATGGTGTAGGAGCTTTTGTACAAGGTATAGGAGATTTATTTGCAAATCCATTTAATGCCTTTGTCGCAATTTTCTCATTATTATTCGTTGACTTCTTCGATACTGCAGGTACATTAGTAGCGGTAGGAAGCCGTATTGGGTTAATCAACGATAAAGGTGAATTAGAAAACTGTGAACGTGCTTTATTAGCGGATTCAATTGGTACTGTAGTAGGTGCGGCTTTAGGTACATCTACAGTTACAAGCTTTGTTGAGTCTAGTTCAGGGGTAGAAGCAGGAGGACGTACAGGTTTAACTGCAGTAGTTACAGGATGCTTATTCTTCGTATCTATTTTATTTGCACCACTTATCTTATCTTGTGTTACAAACGCTGTTACAGCACCTGCATTAGTAGTTGTAGGTATTATGATGGCACAACAATTAAAAGAGATTGAATGGAATGACCTTGTATATGCAGCAGCTGGATTTATGACAGTTGTAATGATGATTTTAACTTACTCAATTTCAAATGGAATTGCGTTTGGATTCATTACATATGCATTAGGAATGATTGCAGCTAAACGTGCGAAAGAAGTTCACCCTACAGTTTGGGCGTTATTAGTAATCTTTATTATCTACTTTGCATTACCTTATATTCAACTATAAGATTTTAAAAAAGCCGAAAGGCTTTTTTTTTGTTTAAGATGTGATATACTTAGTAAGAGTGGAGGGATAAGAATGAAAGCGAAAGCTGTTGTATATACATCAAAGACTGGTCATAGTGAAGAATACGCAAGAATGATCGGTGAAAAATTATCATTACCAGTATATGAACGTAAATATGCACATAACTATATTGCGAAAGGAACCGATATTATTTATGTGGCATGGGTGATGGCTGGTTTAATTAAAGATTATGGTAAAGCCAAAGCTATGTATAATATTGTAGGAGTTGTTGCGGTAGGAATGGATAGTTCGAAAGGAGTCGAATTAAAAATTCGTGTTGAAAACGAACTACCAATCACAACACCATTTTATTTAGTATTTGGAGGATATCGTAAAGATAAATTAAAAGGATTTTATAAATGGGCATACCGACGTAAAGAAAAATCATGGATTAAGGAATTAGAGGAAGAAGAAAACCTAACCCCAACGCAACAGGATTTATTAGATATCTTAAAAAATGGTGGAAGTCGTGTGCGTGAAGAAAACTTAAAAACCTTTTATAAGGATTTCTTGAAATAAATTTATTACGTTTTAAGATAATAAAGTGGCAAAGCTTTCACTTAAGCTTTACCACTTTTTTGGTATAGAAAGATTATAAGTAAATCTTTTATTACTGATAAAATAAAAAAAGAACAGCTTCAGCTGTTCGTTCTTATCATATGGTGACGCGTACGGGATTCGAACCCGTGAATGCATGCGTGAAAGGCATGTGAGTTAACCGTTTCTCCAACGCGCCATTGCTCACATATTATATGCTATAAATTGATGATTGTCAACACTTTTTTTAAAAAAATAAAAATAATTTTATATTACCTTGATACAGGTGATTAAAATATGCGTATCCCGATAAATTATGGTATGATATAAACATAGAAGAAATTGAGGTTTTATTATGGATAAAATAAATCATCAAACTATTTTTTATCATATTTATCCTTTGGGAATGTTAGGTTGTGAAAAATACCATCAATATCATGTGAACCATCGCCTACCACAATTACATAAAATAATCCCTAAGCTCCAACAAATGAATGTGAACGCAGTATATATCGGACCAATCTTTCAAAGTATGAGTCATGGATATGATACTATCAATTATCAAATGATTGATGAACGTTTAGGAGATCACCACGATTTTAAACTACTAGTGGAAGCTTTTCATCAAGCTGACATCAAAGTAGTCGTAGATGCGGTATTTCATCATGTAGGACGTGAGTTTTTTGCGTTTCAAGATCTCTTGAAGCATCGCCACGCTTCAAAATATGTAAATTGGTTTTGTAATGTTGATTTTCAACAAGATAATGCGTTTCATGATGGTTTTTGTTATGACACATGGAAAGGCGCAGTATCACTTGTAAAACTAAATTTAGCGAATGTCGATGTTCGTAATTATTTGATGGAATGTATTCAAATGTGGATTGATACATATCAAATTGATGGATTACGCTTAGATGCAGCAGAATGTATGTTGCCTTCCTTTTTTGAATATTTAAATTTACACTTAAAACCGCGCTATCCTCATTTTTATATGGTAGGAGAGGTTGTCTTTGGAGATTACCAACAATGGATTTATCCTTATCGTCTAGACAGTGTCACCAATTATGAGTTATATCATGCTTTACATCATTGTCATAATATAAGCAATTACCATGAATTAGCACATACCTTAAATCGCCAATTTGGAAAAGTGGGGTTATATCATTCTTTGGTCTTATATAACTTTGTCGATAATCACGATGTGCATCGTATTGCATCGCTATTGAAAACAAAGGAAAAATTAAAGCTTATTTATTCTTTGTTATTTACACTACCAGGTGTACCAAGTATCTATTATGGAAGTGAATATGGAATAAAAGGGCGTAAACAACGTTATAACGATGATAAACTACGTCCCATGTTAGATCTTAGTAAAAAGCGGAATAATAAGATAAGAAAGTATATAATTCAATTATCAACTTTACGTAAGCAATTAGAAGAGTTACAAAATGGATCTTATCAGCTCATGCTTTGTGAAAAGGAACAGTTGGTATTTAAACGAGAAGGAAAAAATGTAAGTTATATTTTATTAAATCAAAATGCAGAAGCGGTACAGATAAAGCTCGATTTGGAAACAGATGTATATGTTGATGTGTTAAATCAAAAAGAATATCAAGTGACATCGCCAACTACACTTTTGACGTTGGAAGGTTATAGTGCGATGATTTTAACAAAGAAACAAAGAGAGGGAATTATATGATTTGGATTATTTTTATCATGATTGTAGTGATGTCTATTTTTACGATGATAGAACGTTTAAAAAGCTCACCGTTAAATGAAGCTACACAAGCATTAGGTGCATATATGAAAGAACAGGAGCTTTTAGAACAACAAAAGGCAGCTCAGATAGAACATCATAATGCACTAATTGAAAAATTAAAAAATATCGATGCTAATTTTAGTTATTCGGCTTTTCAAACATTAGTGAAAAATACAAGTCGCTGGGCGATGGAAGTGAAATCTACAAATCATCAAGATGCAATGAAAAAATTGCGTAAAGTAGCATCGCCAAGCTTTTTAAATGATTATGTACATGATTTAGTCAAGCTTTCACAAGCTAGTGAATGTGCATATCGAAATGTAAATGTAGAAGAGATGTATATGAAAGAAGTTAAGCAAGAACAAAATTATGATGTAATCATTGTAGAGGCAATGGTATGTTATGATTATTCAACTTATCAAAACCAAAAATTATTACGTCAAAAAGAAATGAAAAGTCGCTTGTTACTAACATATACCAAAAAACACGAAGTGATAGGAATTAATCAAACCTATGAAGCGATGACACATTGTAAGAACTGTGGGGCAGCAATTGATGTCATTCATGATGATAAATGTCCTTATTGTGATTCTTATTATTATGAGAAATCAAATATTTGGATGTTACATGAATTAATTGAATTTCAATGTGAAAGCTATGGTTTATCGTAAGAATAGTGGAGAATTTAAATAAATATTTACTTTTTGTATAAAATTCGTTATGATATATAACAACCGACATGATCGGATAGGAGGAATTGATGATATGGAAGAAATTCCAGAGCAAACTTTATTGACGATATTAATATTATGTATTTTAGGATCTGCCTTTTTTAGTGCAGCAGAAACTGCATATTCTACATGTAATAAAATTCGTTTACGCCAAATGCAAAACCGTGGAAATGTAAAAGCGGGAAAAGTATTAGATATGGCAAATGATTATGATAAATTGATTTCAGGAATTTTAGTTGGGAATAACTTTGTGAATATTTTTGGGACAACATTGGCGACTATTTTATTCACCAAATGGTTTGGAGCTTCAGATGGTCCAACCCTTTCCACTATTGTAATGACGGTAGTTGTCTTGATTTTTGGTGAAATTACACCGAAAACCATTGCCCGTTTAAATCCAGATGGATTTGCCTTCTTTGCATATCCGTTCTTAAAATTAGTTATTACATTATTAGCACCAATCACATTTTTGTTTAACTTATGGCAAAAATTTGTGGGAAGCTTTGCGAAAAATAGTGATAATAACGCAATGAGTTCAGAGGAACTTATTACGATGATTGAAGAAGTAGAAAAAGAAGGAAGTATTAAAAAAGAAGAAAGTGAATTGATTCAATCCGCAATTGAGTTTAGTGATGTGGATATCGCGGATATTTATACACCACGAATTGATGTTGTGGCAGTGAATTTAAAAACCCCAAAAGAAGAAGTGGCGAAGGTGTTTGTCGAAAATATGTATTCACGTATTCCGGTTTATAAAGATTCAATTGACTATATTGTAGGTTTTATTCATTACCGTGATTTCTTTGAACTAAAAGAGGAAGAAACGATTGAATCGATTATGCAAAAACCAGTATATTTACCATTAACAACTCGTATTTCTGATGCGTTAAAGAAATTCCAAGCGAAAAAAGTGCATTTAGGAGTAGTAAATGATGAGTTTGGTGGTACTGCAGGTATTATTACCTTAGAGGATATCATTGAAGAACTAGTAGGAGATATCTGGGATGAGCATGATGAAGAAGAACAAGAAATCATTCCATTAGAAGAAAACAGCTATAAAATTGATGGTACCGTAAATATTGAAGAAGTATTTGAATTATTTAGAATGTATGAAGATGATATTTATGATTCTAATACCTTAAGTGGATGGATTATTGAGATTAATGAAACGATTCCAAAAGTTGGAGAAATCATCTATTTCAAAAATTTAGAAATTCAAATTTTAGATGCCGATGAAATTAAGATTGAATGGGCAAAAGTATCACTAGCGAAAGAAGACGAAAGTGAAGACAAATAAAAAATGGTATCCTAATTTTTGAGGATATCGCCAAATCTTAAGAGGATAGTTTATGTAGATGATTTAATAAATTGTCACATGAATTATGATTCCAAAGTAAAAAAATGCGAGAAACTAAGCGTTGCGAACATACGAATGGTTTCTCCTTTTTTTTGTAGACCAAAAAATACAATTATATGTATAATAAAGTTATCAAAAGAAAGAAGGAATGAACAATGAAAAGATTAATGAAATTATTGTTGGCGGGGATAATGGTAATATCTACCATTTCTTTACCAACTGTAAATGCGGAAGAGAAAGGAGAGTATTATACAGAAAAGAGCCAGTTTCATGTACGCCATTTGGATGAATCTTATCAAGGAGAGTTGCCATCTGCTTATAATGCAAGCGAACACAATTTGGTAACAACAGTAAAAAATCAAGGTGATACCACAATCAGTTGGGCATACAGTGTGATATCAGCGGCTGAAACACAATTAATAAAAAAAGGTTTTCAAACGATGGAAGATGCAGACTTAAGTGAACTTCAGTTTGCCTACAGTGCATTAAATTTACAAGGTGATGATTTAAATGTTATGGAAGCTCAACCATTAAGTACTGCGAATCCACAACTATCATATACAGATGCACCTTTTACACCGCTTATGGCAATTTCTTATCTGCAAAAACAATCTACTCTTATCATGGAAGAAGATTTTTCAGTAAATCAATTAACACCAAAAAACAAACCTGCATATGTGGTAGGTGACACGATATTATTGAATCAAAAAAATCATATGGATATAAAAAAAGCAATAATTGACTATGGAAGTGTAGTAGCCGCTTACTATCAAAATGGTGATTTAACGAAAGCATATTTACCATTTGAGGTAGAACAAACAGCGAATCATATGGCTGTTCTTGTGGGATATGATGATACGTTTTCTAAAGAATTATTTAAACAAGACGACGGGACAATGCCACAATATGATGGGGCATGGATTTTAAAAAATAGTTATGGTGCAGAAGTAGGAGATAAAGGATACTTTTATCTATCATATGAAATGCCTTTAAGTGATGTTTGTGCATTTGAAATCAATGAAAAAGATGAGACACTACGTTTATACAATGGTGATCAAGGAAATAATTTATATAAAAGTGCTAATTATGGATGGGCAAAAGAAGATGCCAAATTTGCAACTACCGAAATGAGCTATGAAATTATAGGAGAATCAGGAAACTATATTGAATATTTAGAAGCGGTTACGGTTGGTCTAGCGGATCCTAATGTTTCTTATGAAATTGATGTTTATCGAACTTATGAAAATTATGCGACATCAAAATCAGGAACGAAATTAAATCAAGAACCAATCACAGGAGAAATATTATACCCTGGTTTTTATACTATTACATTGCCAGAAGCATATGAACTGCATGTGGGGGATCGTTTCGTAATTGTAGTGAGATTACAGTCTGCTTATTTAGAAGGAGAATCTAATCAAAAACATGCATTTCTTGGTTTTTTAGCTTCTAATAGTAATGCATTAAATGGATACCAACAAACAAGTTTAAAAGCACCAAGTGGTCGTGAAGTCTATGGTACAACCCATACAAGTAACTCTTTACTTACTAATAATAGAACGTATACATGTATTTATGGATATACACGTATGGCTGATAAAAACCATTTATATAATCAAATTATGCAATTAAGTGAAGAATATAAAGTGTTGAAACAATCACAATATTTGACATATGAAACAAGAGCCAATATAGAACAAATTTCCAATTTTGTATCGTGGTGTAAATGGAATTATGGTGTAGAGGATGAAAAATACCAAGCACTAATTGATGAAATTACAGATAGATTAACAAGTGCACGTGAAGAGGAAGCACTAATAAAAAGTGGAAAAGATGGTTTAGAAGTAGTGATTAGCAAATGTCAAAGCTTATTAGCGAGTGATAAAATGGGATATTTATATGCTGAAGCTAAAAATATGATTCAAACAGCATGTCAACATGCAATGGAAGTATGGGAACAAGATGATTTAGAAAAAGAACAATATATTGAAGAATCACTTGCGTTGCTAGAGGCAATAACAGAAACAAAGCATGCGATACAAAATGGTGAAACATATAAATATGGATTAAAGAGCATTTATAATAGTGTGTATAATAGTATTCATGGTGAAAACAAAGGACATTATCAAGCCGAAACCTTAGCTAATGCCCAACAGCTATTAGAAGCAGCTAAACCATATGTAGATGGTTATGTTACTGTTGATATCATGCAGGCAAAACAAAATGAATTAACCCAATGTTATGATAAACTTTATGGTGAATCAACACTTGCGAAAAGAACAATTCTTAAATTACAAGAGAAAGTTCAAAGCTTAAAAACAATTTATCAAAACTGGGGTGTATCTTATTTAAACGAGACACAACATGATGCAGTGAATCAATTATTTACTGATTTTGAATCTCTTCTTGAAGTGAATAGTGTAGCTTCTTATTATGAAGAAGAATATATGAAGTTTGAAAAAGCATTTATGCAATTTAATGAAATCGTATGTCAGCAACAAGAAGCAAAGGATGAAGAATTAGCATCATTACGCCAAAAAATGAGAGAATGGATTACATTGTATGATGAATTAAAAGTACATGAGGAAGATTATGAGGGATGGTTTCAATTTGAATCGCAAATTGAAAAGCTTCGAGATTTATTGTTAACAATATCAACAGATCAGGTTACTTTAAATCGATATCTAAATGCTGTTGAAAGTGCATATAGTAATGTTAAATTGATGATTCCTAACAATGTATCAAGGATACAAGCAGAACCTTACAGCTATAAAGAAATATTATTGAGCTGGAACGATGCTTATGATGCGGATGAATATCTAGTATATCGTAAAAGTGCAGATAGTGCTTCATATGTGCTTTATGCAACAACAACAGATACCCAAATGTTAATTACTGTCAAGACAGGTAAAGAATATTTCTTTAAAGTATTTGGGAAAAATCACTTAGGTGTGTCAGAATCAGCTAAAGAAGTATCGGCTATGACTACTTTAACAGGTTCATTAACTTTAAGTAGTGAAAAAATAAGTAATACCAAATTTAAATTAAGTTGGAATAAAGTAGATGGTGCAACAAGATATATTTTATATCGTCGTTTCAACCAAGGAAGCTATAAAAAAATTCTGACATTGGGAGGAGATGTTACCTCTTATACAACGAGCTCGTTGGTAAAAGGAACATATGATTTTATCTTGAAATCAGCTCGATATGATTCAAAAGAACGTGTGTTTGGACCTGCTTCTAAAGCTGTTACGCTAACTTCTGTATTCGCAAAACCAACTGTGACATTAAAAGCATTAAGTAAATCAGCGAAGGTTAGTTGGGATAAAGTAGAAGGTGTGAAATATTATCAAGTATATCAAGCAAGTAGTAAGAGTGGTACATATAAAAAAGTAAAGACAACAACAAATACAAGTGCTACGATAAAATCATTAAAAACAGCTAAAACATATTACTTTAAAGTAAGAGGTTATAGTGAATTAGATGGAACTAAAGTATATACGTCATTTTCTTCTATTAAATCAGTGAAAATAAAATAATCAAAATGAAAGGTTAACTATCCAAAATCTTTTTGAGAATGCTAAATGTAAAAAAATGAAAGAAAACTCCCTGTGAATAAGCAGGGAGTTTTTCTGAATGATTTTAGAAATAAAAAAACAGTCTTTCGACTGTTACTAACAAATGGTGCGGATGAAGGGACTCGAACCCCCACGGTTGCCCGCCAGATCCTAAGTCTGGTGCGTCTGCCAATTTCGCCACATCCGCAACTTGCCTACATATTATATATCCTATAATTATAAAAAGCAAGTCTTTTTTTGAAAAAATAACTTAAGTGCCTTGTTGTGTGTTTATTTGTTGGGTCTTTTGTATTTTATATAACCACTATCGTATGGTATTAAAATAACATGTTCTTTATCGGTAAATTGATATAAACTATCATATAAACCATAATATGTATAATGTTCTTCTTTGTCAGTATTATATTTACAGTATATAACATCTTGTCCTTTTAACCCTCCAATATTTGCAGGAATCGCTAAGACGGGACTTAAAATCACTAAAATAATCAGAATGATTCTAAGGTTGGATTCAGATTGATCATATAAAAAAACATATGAAAAAGGAGTAAATAAATAACAGATAAAAATTATGGTGAATGCCGATTTTATATCGGATGTTAATATAGCGAATATTAAAAAATAAATGATTAAAAGAAGAACAACCATTAGTATATGTTTAATGATTGTAAAAGCTTTGTTATTCTTTTGTGTAGAATATGTTTTTACCAATATCAAATTATACTCTATGATTGAGTATGCAAAAAAAGAGCATACAGAATATATAAAGATTAGTGTAAATTGATGCAAAGGTAATGTTTGGAGAGGTAAACCAAAATATTTGTTTCGAACAATTAAGGCTACTGTACCAATAATATAAATTGTTGGAGTAATCCAAATGTTGTTTTTTATAAAGCTATTAAACTTTCTAATGCCATCTTTGTTAAATATATTTATAATTGTTTCAAATAAAGATTTAATGTTCTCTTCCATTGTTCCTCCTGTTATAATAAGTGATTTTTTGTATCATGAATATTCGTGTTATTTCTACTAGAATAAAATAAAAAAACAGTCTTTCGACTGTTACTAACAAATGGTGCGGATGAAGGGACTCGAACCCCCACGGTTGCCCGCCAGATCCTAAGTCTGGTGCGTCTGCCAATTTCGCCACATCCGCAACTTGCTTTTATATTATACATGTGTTTTAGTTAAAAAGCAATACTT
>JAXJYR010000295.1:0-2510 GCA_036306885.1 Longicatena sp. | reverse complement strand
TGCTCAGTTTTTCACAAACTCATTACATTTTCTTGTGATAGAATATCGTTTGCGTTATAATAGATTAGAAAAAAATACCAAATGAGGTGAAAAAATTATGGCAAAAACGATTGTCTTAGGTGTTACTGGTGGAATTGCAGCTTTTAAAGCAGCGCAATTAACAAGTAACTTAATTAAAAAAGGTTATGATGTTGAAGTCATTATGACCCAAAATGCTACTGAGTTTATTCAACCTTTAACATTTGAGTCTTTAACTAGACACAATGTAATGGTTTCAACATTTGAAAAAGTTGCGGATCGTAGTGTGAAGCATATTTCCATTGCGAAACGTGCTGATTTATTTGTAATTGTTCCGGCAACTGCAAATGTTATTGCGAAGGTTGTATATGGATTAGCGGATGATATGCTAACTACTACTTTCTTAGCTGCCAAATGTCCGAAATTAATTTGTCCAGCGATGAATACGAATATGTATGAAAATCCTGTAACACAACGTAATTTACAAATGGCAAAAGACTTAGGTTATGAAATATTAGAACCTGAAGATGGATTCTTAGCTTGTGGAGATAGTGGAAAAGGTAAATTAGTTGACTTATCTATCATCGAAGAAAAAATTCATATGATGACACAAGATGACTTATGTTTAAAAGGGAAAAACGTTTTAATCTCAGCTGGTCCAACTCGTGAAGCAATGGATCCTGTACGTTTTATTTCTAACCATTCGACTGGAAAAATGGGTTATGAATTAGCACGTGCTGCCCGTGATATGGGTGCAAATGTTACTTTAGTAAGTGGACCTAGTAATTTAGCAGTGCCAATGGGTGTGGAATGTATTCGTATTCAAAGTGCACAGGATATGTTTGAAGTAATTTCATCAAAACAAAATGAGATGGATTTCATTATTAAATCAGCTGCGGTTGGTGATTATCGTGTCAAAGAAATGGCAAGTGAAAAAATCAAGAAAAAAGGTGATACTCTAATATTAGAGCTTGTGAAAAACCCTGATATTCTTGCCTATTTAGGTGCGCATAAACCAAAACATCAAATCTTATGTGGATTTGCAATGGAGACGCAAGACTTAATTGCGAACGCAACAGAAAAACTTGTAAAGAAAAATTGTGATATGATTGTCGCAAATAACTTACGTACAGAAGGTGCTGGTTTTGGTACTGATACGAATGTAGTTACATTTATCCATCCAGACCATATTGATACCTTAGAACAAATGAGTAAATATGAATTAGGAAGAAAAATCTTACATACACTTCTTCAAAAACAAGAAAGGGTAACATCATGTTAGTAGTAGTTGATATCGGAAATACAAACATTACCATTGGAATTTATAAAGAAGATAAATTAATTGGAAATTATCGTTTAACCACCAAAATGAAACGTACTTCAGATGAATATGGTTTTATGATTCTTAGCTTCTTAAATGCTTCTAAGGTTTCTGCCGATGAAATCAAAGATGTAATTGTCTCTAGTGTTGTGCCTAAAATTATGCACTCCTTCTTAAATGGTATTCGTAAATACATGCACAAGGAACCGATTGTAGTAGGTCCTGGTATTAAAACTGGTATTTCGGTCAAAGCTGAAAATCCTAAAGCGGTTGGGGCAGACCGTATTGTGGACTGTGCTGGTGCCTTCTATGAATATGGTGGACCATGTCTAGTATGTGACTTTGGTACTGCCACTACTTATGACTATGTCGATGCCAATGGAAACTTTGAATATGGTGTCATCGCTCTAGGTATTGAAACAAGTGCCCAGGCAATGGGTGATTATGCAGCTAAATTACCAGAAATTGAAATTAAAAAACCACGTTCTATCCTTAACAAGACAACCGTTACTTCGATGCAAGCCGGTTTAGTTTATGGATATATTGGTCAAAGTGAATACATTATCAAACAATTCAAAAAAGAAATGGGAGATATGAAAGTTATCGCTACGGGTGGTTTAGGTAAAATCATTTACCAAAATACCGATGAAATTGATATCTATGATCGTGACTTACCATTTAAAGGTTTAAAATATATTTATAACAAATATATTCAAGAGAAAAAACGTAACGAAAAGAAATAGTTAAAAACACTGCAACGTATAGCGTCGCAGTGTTTTTTTCATTATTCTACTTCAATTAATTCGTATTCACGACTTCCATAGTTTAAGGCAGCCGCCGCTTCAATCGTATGTACTCCATTACGACTTTCTACACGTTCAATAAAGTGTCCTTTTCCTTTATCGTCGCAAGCATATACTAAGTCAATACAAGCTTGATCAATCGCAATTGGATCTGTTGATACTAAGATTCCAATATCTTCAATACATGGATCTTCTGCTACGGCACAACAGTCACAATCGACAGACATATTTTTCATAACATTGACATAGATTAGGTTTCCTTTAAAGTAATCGATAACACTTTTGGCTGCATCTGCCATTGATTCTAAGAATGAATCATGATCGGCTGTCCAAATTTTTTCAGGTTCTCCTGCCCCATGGATGTATGC
>JAXJYR010000294.1:0-5311 GCA_036306885.1 Longicatena sp. | reverse complement strand
CCATTAACCTTTAAGAATTCACGTCAAAGTGTGGAAGTAGCACAAACAATTGATGTAAGTAAATTATTAGTAGAAACAGATTGTCCATACTTAACACCACATCCATATCGTGGGAAAGAAAATGAACCAATGTATGTCCAATATACCTTTGATAAATTAAGTGAAATTAAAGGTATAGATAAAGAAATATTAGCTAAACAATTAGAAGAAAATCTAATGACACTATGGAAATAATAAAAATGTTGTATCACATTTGCGATACAACATTTTTTACTTTAGGCGATTCCAAAAATTTCATTTACATACCACATACAAGAAGAGTGGTATAAATCCTGTGGAATGGTATTACGCATTAATTTGTGTTTCTTTAGAAGTTGTTTCATTTGGCTTTCGCTACAACATTCTAAATTTTCTTTTTTCATAATACTTACAACTAATTCATCATAAGATTGAATGTTAGATTGTTTCGGAATAATAATACTACGTACATAACGACGATCTTTATCCATTGGCGCAATGAGTGTATAATCATCTAAATCATGCTCGACAATACTTTCTAATAGATATTCATTCCATGGTAAAGATAATTGTGGGAATAATTGATAATTTTCAATGTTTTGAATGGATAAAAATTGATTAGAGCGCATTTTATTTTTAATTTCTTTACTAATCTCAGCTTTTTGTTCATCAGTTAATACAAAGGCAGTATTACGAATAAACATTTTATTGTTTATCTTACGGTAGTTTTCATTTAAGATTGGTAAAATAGTATAAATGGTAGCTTCTTTCCAACGCATGGTGTTTGAGAATTCCACATATTGTTTCCAATCAAAGAAGTCCGTGAAGTTACAACATTGTGAAGCGATGTATAATGTACTTAATTTTTTCTTTTCTTCTTTATTCATACTAATGTGTGGATAACGGAATGCATATAAATGCTGGTAACGATATTCCATATAGTAGTATAAGCTACGTTCATCGTTCATTTGGTTTAATTGTAAGAATTCAGGGTCATATTCCTGCATCTTTTCATAAAGAAGTACTGCTGATAAATAACCGTTATATTGGTGGAATTGTTCCTGTAAAAAGGCATCAAAGTTTTTATCTTGATCCTGAATGTTTTCCATAAGGTTATATTCATCCTTAGACCATTGAATCATATTGCGATTACGTTGTAGAATAAACGCGACACGACTACGATTGAGGGAAGGATAATTTTCAACCATTTCATTAAAGGAGATAGGTCCTTGTTTTTCCTTCATCATCGCTAGGATGGCATGGTCAATGACATCGACACGATTTCCTGATTTGGTGAAGTAATCCTTTGACATATGAAAGGAATCAGAAAAGAAGGTTGTAAGGATTCCATGTAAGAAATGATGGTTTGAAATATTTGTGGCTTTTAATAACGTATGACGATAACGAGTAAATAAATCACTATAGTAGAATGTCGATGCTTTATGATTCATAATACCATAATATAAGGCATCTAAGATCGAAGAATCACATTGTACCTTTTCGATGGGACAATATCTTCCTCGTCCACATAAGACAATTAATGATGTATTACGGGTAATCGCAGCCGCTAAGGCGCGGTTATTGCTAGTGAAGTCTAAGTGATAATGGTTTTTTAAAATATGACGTAGTTTAGCCATATCTTCATTGTTTTTATCACTATCTAATTTAATATCAAATTCAAAGTGGCGTTTGATGGCATCATGTGAAATTAAGGCGACACTGGCATTATTTTTTGATACGAAATCTCCATATAGAAGATATCCACAGGCATGTAAATAGCTTCTTAAATCACTCGTTGTAAAAAATGATTGATGTTCAAAAATATCATCTAGTTCTACTAATAAATCATAATAGTTAATTCCTTCTTTGATACATTGTTTTACACGTTCAAATAAATCTTGGAAGAAACGATTTGGAACTTGGTTTTTCGCAATAAAACGCTGCGCAAAGGATAAATATGTATAGTGTTTATTTTGTTTTAATAAATATAAGAAAATTTCACATAGCTTGGTATCAGTAAATTGTTCACTAATTTCAGCTTCACTAATACCAGCACTAACGTCCATAACGAATGTATCCATCAATGTACAAATATGTTTTTCCATATCGGCAGCTGTTTTGGCGATGATTTGACGTACCCGTTCACGGGTTTTACCTTCTTCATTTCCAATCGTTTCTAAGGTTTTTCCTTGGACACGACTCCAAATAATATTTTGATAAGAAGGAGTTAATTTGTTCCATGCATTTAAGAAGGTATCAATAAATGGTGCTTGCATATGTAATAATGCTTTTACCATACGATAGTGATCTAATCCGTTTAAGTTTAAATAATCCAGATCAGCGATTTGAAGGTTATCTAACTGATATTGAGCCACAATTTCA
Organism: Longicatena sp.; assembly: GCA_036306885.1. GTDB lineage: Bacteria > Bacillota_I > Bacilli_A > Erysipelotrichales > Erysipelotrichaceae > JAXJYR01. The sequence goes on along the minus strand of JAXJYR010000294.1, from coordinate 2,911 downwards.
TTTGCTAAACCATAATGAGTTAAGACCGATGCCTTCATTGAATGATTACATTGAGGAATTAGTGAAGTGAGTGAAGCTACTTTCATACAAGCTTCATAATCATCCTTCGCTTTATTAAAGCGTTGATGTAATTTATCCATTGAAGAACTTCCGATTTTCGCAATACGCGTGTTATGGAAATCAAAATGTTTAATATCGTGTAAGGTTTCCCAACCATTATCATGACAATATTGAATAAATAATGGTCCTTTGGTACAGTCCTTAAAGACTTCTTCAATTTTTAAAGGAATACGAATGATATTAGGAAATAGTTCTTTTTTAATATCTTTTACTGCTTTTTTATAATTATAATACAATTGAAAAAGTTGTTCACGATTTAATTGTGTAGCATATTTACGTAACTGTTCAATTGTCAATGTTTCAATATTAATATCAAAACTATTCATAGTATCACTTCCTTTATTACGGTATTTTAACACACGAAAGACAATAGTGCAAATAAAAATTATGGAAGTGATTGACATAAAAAAACTCTATCAGAGATAGAGTTTTAGAATGATTATTTAGATGGTAAATCTTCTTTTAAAGCTTCGATTTGAGCTTTTTTCGCTTCGATTGCAGAAGCATGTGTTTGTGCTACATTGATGTATTCTTGAATACCTTCATCAATGGCTTCACCACGTAGGAATGCTTCATAGTAAAATTGTCCAATTAGTTTCATTTGGTTTTCAAAACCACGACGTTCTGATGCGATTTGGTTTTTAATTTTTTGTGTTTCAATTGCATCACTTGTACGATCTCCTAAATCCTTCGCAACGTCTACAGCTTTATCTCCGATATTTTTCGCAATATCAGTTAGTTTGTCTAAAAATGCCATATAAAGTCCTCGCTTTCTTTTTTTTTATTGTATCAGATTTTTAAGAAAAGAACATCTAATTTTTTATTAATAAAATGTTTATATCATCTATAGTGTTGTATCAAAGGTTAAATGAATGTATCCTATACAAAATCCAGAAAAAAGAGTAAAATAAAAACAAGTGATTAACTATTAAGAGTCAAGAAAAAATAAAAAATTTTTGTCGTAAGTTGTTTCGCCACGACAAAAAGAGTTCGATTTACGAACTTTTTTAAAAATATGTAGAAATATATATAACTAATGTTATCTCATATATTCTATACAAAAATCTTGATTATGTTTTTCTAAGTAAAAAATGATACGTACTAGCTTCTTTGCTACATGGGATAATGCCACACGATGGTGTTTTCCTTCATCTCGTTTTTTACGATAATATTCATAAATTTTAGGATTATGTATAAGGGATGATTCTGCTACATTCATTAAGACTTGCCTTAAATAAGGTGAGCCACGCTTAACCATATGTCCACTATAACTGTGTTCTCCTGAATCGTTTGTTGAAGGGTCAATACCTGCGAATGCTTGTATTTGTGATGGTGATTCAAAGCATTGTACACCATTTAGTTCTGAATAGATTGCGGCAGCAGATATAGGTCCAATACCTGGGATTGATGTTATGTGAGTATTAATTTCTTCCATTTCCAATTTTATTTTCTTATCTATTTCATTAATCTTTTCCACATACATCTTGTATAAATCGAGGTACGTATAGAGTTGAAATATAAGGATATCATCTTCGGTACCAATCGTATTTTTTGCTAGGTGTTTTAATTGTAGGAAACGTGCATAGGAAATGGTATTACGTAGCTTAGATTTCATTTTATTGTAAGAATCAATAGTCATACGAGAGATTTTAGATGGAGTAGTGTACTCTTCTAAAATGTATAAACAGGTAGCGGAAGTCAGTGATTTTTTAAAAAAAGGCTTATATTCAGGGAAAACAAGGTCTAAAACATTGGTCATATGTACAAGAAGCTTAGAACGATCTTTTACAAGAGATTCTCTAGAACGAGTTAATGACTTTAAGTTTTTAATGTGATAAGATTTAGATGGATAAGGTTTGTATTCTTTTGCGGAAAGGAATTTACTGATTAATTGTGCATCTTTCTTATCGGTTTTGGTTCTCCGAAGAGTCGAAGCTTTGGAGAATTCATTGATAAAAATGGGATTGATTTCCATGAAGGAGTAATTATGTTCTTCTAGGAAGATTTTAAGATTCATTGCATAATGTCCAGTAGCTTCAAACCCTATCCTTTTTTCTTGTTCGGGTTGAAGTTGGTTTAAGACAGAAAGCAATTCATTAAACCCGATTGCATCATTTTTAAAAGTGAAAGAATTACGTATTACTTCACCGTTATGATCCATGATAAAACAATCGTGTTTGAATTTGGCAATATCAATGCCGATAAAATAAGTCATAAAGACACCTCCTAAATAATGTGCACTGCTTGTAAGGACCACAAGGAATTCTTCTCATGTATTCACGTTGTTTATTAAACATCTGGTGTTAATCAACTTAATCAACATTTAAAAAAGAACTGTGGTAAGAATCACCTCGAAACAGTCAGGCTGTACAGAAACAGAGACAAATCCACAGTGCAATATAAGCATATCAAATTGGCCGAATGATATGCAAATTTATGATAGGCCAGAAAGGAGATATAATCAATTTACTGACCTAAATTGATTATACGTGATTGATGAAAAAACAATTGCAAGTCCTATTTTTGGAAATATGAGTCCTAAAAAACTTTCAGGAGGAACTAAAACTTTATTATTAATTGATAATGATTCGAAGAATGTTTTTAATGCATCAACATGTGGAGATAACTGTGCAAAATGGATTTTAAAAATTGCACAAAAACGTAAAGTTGTGATTAACTTACGTCACTTAATGGATTTTGGGAAAGGTGAATTTAAAATTAAAGTTTTAAACACAGGTAAGATTGTAAAAAATATGTCAGAACTCGTTTTAGAAGCTGGAGATTTTGTGTG
>JAXJYR010000293.1:0-4161 GCA_036306885.1 Longicatena sp. | reverse complement strand
TATGAAGAAATTTATGGTATTATTGATCGTCGTTTAGGAACTACATACCGTGATTGGTTTAGCTTTGAATTAACTGCTGATCAAGCAAACGGATATGACTACTTTGAAATTAGTTCTAAAGAAGGTAAAGTACATATCAAAGGAAACGAAGGGGTTTCTATTACAATGGGATTAAACCATTACTTAAAATACTTATGTAATGTACATATTTCTCAAGTTGGAGATCAAGTGACAATGCCTGAGGCAATTGTATTACCTAAAAATCCAATTCACATGGAAACTAAAGCAAAAGTACGTTATTCATACAACTACTGTACATTATCTTACTCTATGGCATTCTATGGGGAAAAAGAATGGCGTGATGAATTAGACTGGTTAGCATTAAATGGAGCAAATGTGATCCTAGATGCAACTGCCCAAGAAGAAGTATGGAGAAGATTCTTAGGAAAACTTGGATATGATCATGCTTCGGCGAAAGATTACATCGCAGGTCCTGCTTATTATGCATGGGCATACATGGCAAACCTTTCAGGATTTGGTGGTCCAGTTCACGATTCTTGGTTTGTAGAACGTACCGAATTAGCACGTAAAAACCAATTAACAATGCGTAAATTAGGAATGGAACCATGTCTTCAAGGATATTCTGGAATGGTACCTACTGATATTAGAGATTATGATGCAAATGCAAATATTATTGCGCAAGGAAACTGGTGTTCTTTCCAACGTCCAGCAATGTTACGTACAACCGATGCGAAATTTGATGAATACGCAGCATTATTCTACGAATGTCAAAAAGAAGTATATGGTGATGTATCAAATTACTATGCAACAGACCCATTCCACGAAGGTGGTATTACTGGTGGAATGAACTCAGCTGATATTTCTCGAGAAGTATTAAACTCAATGTTAGCTGCTGATCAAGATGCAATTTGGATTATTCAAGCATGGCAAGGAAACCCAACTACAGCATTATTAAATGGATTAGATCAAGTAACCAATGGAGCATCACATGCCCTAGTGTTAGACTTATATGCTGAAAAAGACCCACACAACCAACAAACAGGTGGATCATATGGAGATACCAAAGAATTTGATGATACTCCATGGGTATACTGTATGTTAAACAACTTCGGTGGACGTTTAGGATTACATGGACACTTAGATACAATGGCAAGAGAAATTCCAGTTGCGTTCAACCGTTCTAATCATTTAGCAGGAATTGGTATTACACCAGAAGCATCAGTAAACAACCCAGTATTATATGATTTCATCTTTGAATCATGTTGGGTAGAAGATGCAACTGCGACAATGGAAACAATTGATTTAACATCATGGTTAAAAGCATATGCAACACGTCGTTATGGAGCACAAAGTGATAACGCTGATGAAGCATGGATGATTCTAAAAGATACAGTATATAAAGCAAGTCTAAATATGAATGGACAAGGTTCACCAGAATCTATCGTAAATGCACGTCCTGCTTTATCAATTAGTGCAGCATCTACATGGGGTAATGCGATTATTAGTTACGATAAAGTATTATTAGAAGACGCTTTAGAACTATTATTAAAAGACTACGACCAATTTAAAGACAATGAAGCATATATGTATGATATTGCCAATGTTGAACAACAAGTATTATCAAACAGTGCTCAAGAAGTACATCGTCGTATGGCAGCAGCGTTTAACGCAAGAGACTTAGTAGCATTCGAAAAAGAAGCAAATACCTTCATGGAAATTATTGAACGTATGGAATTAGTAACAGGTACTACTAAATACTTCATGTTAGGTCGTTGGGTTGAAATGGCCAAAGACTTAGCAAAAAACGCTGATGACTTTACGAAAGATTTATACGAATTCAACGCTAAAGCCATCGTAACAACTTGGGGGTCATACAACCAAGCAGAAGGTGGAAAACTAAAAGATTACTCTAACCGCCAATGGAATGGATTAATTGGAGACTTCTATAAAGCTAGATGGGAAAGATGGATTGAAGCTAGTAAAATGAAAATTCAAGATCCTAAATATGATACAACCATTAACTGGTTTGAATGGGAATGGGCTTGGGCTCGTGCGAATGATGTATATACAAATGAACCAACACCACAAGACTTAAAAGCACTTGGGGAAGAAATGTTAGAAAAATATACATCAGCAAACCCAGCAGCAGATGCATCAAAAGATGTTCCTACATCAGAAATGAGTGTAAAAACAGGATCATATCAACCAAACAATGAAACTGAAGGAGATCCAAACTATGTCTTAGATGGTAATCCAGGAACAATTTGGCACTCAAACTGGAACGGTTCTACTCGTGATCAACAATATCTAGAATTTACATTTGATAGTATTCAAACAATTGATTCTATGCGTTTCTTACAACGTAGTGGTACAAATGGATGTGTACGTACATACTCACTATACTATCGTGCATCAGAAAGTGGAGCATGGTTACCAATTGTCGAAAACGGTTCATTAGATACAGTGGCATCATGGCAACAAATCAAATTTGATGCGATTGAAGCCAAACAAATTAAATTCCAAGTTGTAGATGCAATGAGTACAACATCTACTTTATTTGGGGCAGCTGCCGAAGTACGCTTTACTAAAGCAGAATTATCAGATGAAGTAAATAAAGATGCATTACAACAAGCAATTACAACTGCAGAAGCAAAATTAGCAGAAGCAGATTTATATACAGCTGATACCATCGCCCATTTACAAACAGTATTAAATAGTGCAAAAGCAGTATATGCAAATACAACTGCGACACAAGTAAATGTGAATGCGGCAACTCTAAGCTTAAATAACGCAATTAATGCCTTAAAAGTAAAAGAAAAAGAATTAGGAAATCTAATTAATACAAGCGCTAATTCAGGAATTGTAGCATTAAGCACAACGAGTGAATATCCAGGTGAAACCAAAGATAAAACATTAGACTACAACAATGCTTCACACTGGCACACGAACTGGTCTGATGGATCACAAACATTACCACAATCAATTACTTATGATTTAGGTAAAACTTACAACTTAAGTGATATTACCTTCTTACCTCGTCAAGATGGTTCATACAATGGTGATATTACAGAAATGAAAGTCTACGTAGGTGATAGTGTTAACAACTTAACATTAGTGGGAACTTTTACTTTTGAAAAAGGTAATGCAGGATTAACAAATAGAACTGAATTCAAACGCATGATGTTGGATGCAAGTGGACGTTATGTAAAAGTAGAAGCGACAAAATCAGCAGCGGATTCAACACAAAACAAATTTGCGTCTATCGCGGAAATTCGTTTCTATGAAAAAGTAGAAGCTCCAGTTGTACCTGAAGTAGATAAAACAGCGTTAGAAGCATTAGTAGATTACGCAAATGGATTAAACGAATTTGCATACAAAAACTTTGTGCCTGTTACGGATGCATTATCTGAAGCAAGCGGTATTTTAGCGAAAGAAAATGCAACACAAGCTGAAGTTGATGAAGTAGTTAATATGTTAAATAATGCCATCCAACAATTAAGAGAATATGCATCTTTGGATGATCTACGCATAGTAGATATCACAGATACAAGTATGGTCTTAATGTGGACTCCACATTCAGAAGATATTGTGAAATATCGAATTTATGATACATTAACGAATGAATTGCTTGTTGAAACAACTGAATTATCTTATACTATTACTGGATTAATGCCAGAAACAGAATATGTGTGGACGGTAAATCCAGTTGATGCAGATGGTGATCAAGGTGTTGGAAGGATGACAGGAGCATGGACAAACGAAACTCCAAAACTTCCTGCGAACGTAGAAAATGTAAAAGCGGAAGATACAGACTACAAAACCATCACATTAACTTGGGATGCTAGTGAACATGCTACTGCTTACGATGTATACCGTAAATCATATGATAGTGATGAATTTAAACTTTACAAAACAGTTGAAGCTACTACATTAGCAGTAACTGGAGTTATGACTGGTAAAGAATATGCATTCTACGTTGTAGCTAAAAATGAAGCTGGTGAAGCAGAAGCAAGTGCAACAGTAGTTAAAGCGACAACATTACATGGTAAAGTAACATTAGACATCGACCATGTTTCAACTTCTACATTCAAATTAAGCTGGAACAAAATTGATGGAGCTACTCGTTACATTGTGTACCGT
>JAXJYR010000292.1:0-23178 GCA_036306885.1 Longicatena sp. | reverse complement strand
GCATTATATACATGTTCTACTTGTTTGAATTGAATTGACATAATTCATCCACCAACCTTTCTGTCGACAATAATGAAGTTACTTCAATTCCTTCTTTTGCTAAAAGATTAGCCATTTTACTTGCAAAAGGAATATCTAGTTTTAACTTAATTAATGCCTCTTGATGCATCAGAACTTCTGATGGTTTTCCTTCCATTACAATATGTCCATCATCCATTACAATAACATAATCAGCCATTGCGACTTCCTCAATGTCATGCGTAATAGAAATCATTGTCATATTTGTTTGTTGATGAATTTCTTGAATCAAGCGATTAATTTCCGCTTTTCCTTGCGGATCTAACATACTAGTTGACTCATCAAAGATTAAAATTTCAGGTGCCATTGCTAAAACACCAGCAATTGCAACACGTTGTTTTTGCCCTCCAGAAAGACGAGTAGGTTCACTATTTAAATATTTACTCATATTTACTTTTGCGGCAAATTTTTCAATTAATGGTTGCATCTTCTGTGGATCTACACAGTGATTTTCTAAACCAAATGCTATATCATCCGCAACTGTCGATCCAATAAACTGGTTATCAGGATTCTGAAAAACAATACCTGTTTTTTCACGAACACGATATAAGGTATCTTCTTTCAGTTCAATATCATCAATTAGAATCGTTCCACTATTTTTTTCTAAAAGACCAATCAATAGTTTTGCAATTGTACTTTTTCCACTTCCGTTATGACCAATAATCGTTGTATAAATACCTTTTTCAATCGAAAAGCTTACATTTTCTACTGCATTTCTTTGATTGTCGTATGAAAAAGTAAGATCCTTTACTTCAATCATTTTCATTTATTTCACCTCAGATTTCTTCGATATTATACAACGAAAAAGGCTCATATACAATAAAAAAAAGGATACGATTGTATCCTTTGATTATTGATTTACTTGCCAATCAATGTAAGTACCATAATATTTTTTCGCGCAATCAGCTAAATAATAAGTATGTGCCATTAATTTCACTAAATGAAGAGGAAGAATGTGTAATACAATAATATCTCCTTCTACATCTCCACTTGTAACGACATATCCATTATTTACTACTTCACTTCTAAACGCTAATGCATTGGCTTCGTCATCAAAATGTAATAAATGATAAATAGGACGATTGCGATCTAAATCATCATCACTTTGTTGTAGCGCTGAAAACTTTTCTTCAGCTTGATGTCTCATCGCTAAAACATCTTTTTTTTTAAGTTTACGAAAACCTCATCAAATTCATCTTCAGCAGGTTCTGTTGTAGTTTCTTCTTCAACTACTACTTCAGCTACTACTTCTTCAGTTGTAGCTTCAGGTTCACATACTGCTTCCACTTCTTCCACAACTTCTACTACTGCATCTTCTAAATCATTCGCAACATCAGAAACCTCAGTAACAACAGCATCTAAAACTGTATCAACTTCTTCTACAGCTTCTTCGATTTTATCAGACAAGTTAAAGATTTTATTTTCATCTTCATCATCTAATAATTCTTCTTCAAGTAGCGCTTCATCTAAATCAATAATTTTTTTGTCATGTGCTTTTTTTAATTTGTAAATAGCATATCCTGCAGCTGCACCTGCTGCTAATGCAAAAGGAATTAATTTTTTCATTATCTTCACCACTTTCTTTCTTTTATTTTATCATAATTCTAGCATTTTTATACCATGAATTATAATTTTTTACTAATTGCTACACCATCGCCAAATGTATAAAAGGTAGTGTCATAATCTTCACGTTCACTTAGGTATTGACGAAAGCGTGAAATTTTGCGAACTAAATCTTTAGTGTTCTTGTTTTTCGTTTTTTCAGGATGAGCGACTAATCCATGAAAATCTAAATTATCGGTAATTACATATCCATTTTGTTTTAAAAACGGAGTGTAGCGATCAAAGAAACGAATATATTGAGCTTTGGCTGCATCAATAAATAATAAATCATAGCTTCCATCTACTACTGTTTCTAAAGCATCGCCAAAAATAATATCAATACGATCTTCTAAATTAGTAGCTTTAATATTTTTGAGTGCTTCTAAATATCGTGGTTCATCTCTTTCGATGGTAGTTACATGAATGTTTTCATCTACTAAAGCCATTTGAATTGCACTATAACCAATAGCACTTCCAATTTCTAAAATCGATTTAATATTATGCTCACGAATAAAATTACACATAAATTCAATTCCTTCTTTTTGCATAATAGGAACACTATTTAATTCAGCATAAACTTCCATTTCGACTAATAAATCCTTCATATTTTTATCCTTCCTTTTAGACTCCTAAATATTCTTCTAGAGTAATTCCTTGACTCATAATCGCAGCAGCATGTTCTACCCCTACATAGCGAATATGCCAAGGCTCATACATATATCCTGTGATATCTTCTTTTCCTGGTAAATATCTTAAAATAAATCCATATTCAGCACAGTGATTCACTAACCATTGTCCTGCAGCAGTTTCACCATAAGTCCAACTCATTTCCCCTACATCAAAGGCTAATCCAGTTTGATGTTCACTTGTACCTGGTTTTGCTGAATAGCGATTTGCGGCTTCTTCTCCATCACGAGCTACATAATTTTCATATAAGCTTTTTTGGTAATCATAAGAGCGATATCCTGATAATAATGGCATATCAAAACCTGCTAAATATGCTGCGTTTTGTAGTTCATATAAAGCGTTATTAGCTTCTGCATTTTCACCACCAAAATCACGTGGTACTGCATATTGTTTATTGACAATTAATATACCATTGATATAGGTTGGTTGATTACTATTTAAGGGATTTTGTGTTCCATTATTTTGGTTAATGTTAGATTGTTCTTGATTGTTGTCATCTTGAATATCATTTGTCTGGTTATCATCTGTTTTAATTTCTTCTTTAACCTCTACCAAAATAGCCTTTTCATTGGTTAAACCATTTTTATCCATCGCCTTAATGCATAATGTATACGCACCTGAAACTTTAGTATCAATGGAATGTTCTAATACATAAGAATGGGGCGTATAAGAACTTGATAATGGTAATGACCCATCAACTTTATCATAAACCTTTATATTTAAGATACTAAAATCAAGCTTTTCATTATAATCAAAAATAATATGATCATAAGTAGTTTCTATTATTGGTTTTTGGGTATCTATAATTTCTACAGCATATTTAAATTCACGTTCATCCGTTTTGTTTTGTACTCGATATCGTAACTCTTGGATACCAAGCTTCGTTGTATCCAATGCTGTTTGATCAATAATTTCTCCATTGGTTGATACAATAAAATCACTACTACTGACATTTGCACCATATTCAACCGTATTGTCTTGGATAAAATTTAGGAGAATATCCTCTTTTTTTATTACACTACTAGCATTATTACTTGAAGTTGGATTAGGATTTTTATTTTCTACTTCATCTTTTAAAGAGAATAGAATTGGTAACAAACATACAATTATCCCAATTAAAATTGAACATATTATTAGTTTTTGTTTTGTTTTCATATGAATCGCCTCACAATATATAATATTTTATCATGCTACAGCTATTTAAACAATAAAAAAAGCTTCTCATTAGAGAAGCTTAAATCATTACTTTGTTATTATTTAACTAATTCAATGATTGCCATTGGAGCTGCATCCCCACGACGAACACGTGTTTTAATAACACGAGTGTATCCACCGTTACGGTCTTTGTATGCAGGAGCAATTTCATCAAATAATTTTTGTAATGCAGTTTGTCCAGTTGCTTCGTTAACAACAACGTCACGAACAAATCTAGCAGCTTGACGGCGAGCATGTAAGTCACCGCGTTTACCTAAAGTAATTAGTTCATCTACAACAGTACGAAGTTCTTTCGCTTTCATTTCAGTTGTTTCAATTTGACCATAAGCAATCACAGATGTAGCCATGTTACGGAATAAAGCTTTACGGTGATCTGCAGTACGTCCTAATTTACGATTCCACATAGGTATATCCTCCTTCCAAGTTCTTATTCAAATGACTTAAAGCTTAAACCTAAGTCATATAATTTGTCTTTTACTTCTTTTAAAGATTTTTTACCAAGGTTTCTTACACGCATCATTTCATCTTCTGTTTTTTGAGTTAACTCTTCAACAGTTGAAATAGCTGCACGTTTTAAACAGTTGTAAGAACGAACACTTAAGTCTAAATCTTCAATTAACATTACAAGTCCTTTGTTTTGTTCTTCACCTTGAGCTTCTTTCATTACTGAATCCATATCACAAACAGCTTCATCAATAGTTGTTAATAGTGATAGGTGATCAATTAAAATTTTAGCTGAAAGAGCTACAGCCTCTGCTGGAGAAATAGAAGAATCAGTCCATACTTCTAATGTAACTTTATCATAGCTAGCGTTTTGTCCAACACGTGTTCCATCAACTGTATAAGATACCTTGTTGATTGGAGTAAAGATAGAATCTGTATAGATTACACCAAGTGGCTGATTAACTGATTGGTAAGTTTTTTTGTTAGTATCAGCACTTACGTATCCACGTCCTACACGACAACGTAATTCCATATCAAGTGATCCACCTTCTTCAAGTGTACAGATGTATAAATCTTTACTTAATACTTCTACGCCTTCAGGACAAATAATATCTTCTCCGCGTACTACTCCAGGTCCGTGTTTTGAAATACGAAGAGTATGAATTTCATCATCTTCGACTTTTAACACTAATGTTTTGATGTTTAAAATCATTGATGTTACATCTTCAACAATTCCAGGAATAGATGTAAACTCGTGGTAAACCCCGTCTACTTTAATTGAGAATACGGCAGCTCCCGGTAAAGAGGAAAGCAAAACGCGTCTCAGTGCATTCCCGATTGTTGTTCCGAACCCTCTTTCAAGTGGTTCAAACACAAATTTTCCATAGTGTTCACTCTCGTTGTATTCTTTGATTTCAAAGTGTGCACGTTCGAATTTCTGCATATATTTACCTCCTCATTTTGAATTAATATTAACCACGAGGTCGTTTTGGTGGACGACATCCGTTGTGTGGGATTGGAGTTACATCGTTAATCATTGTAATTTCTAATCCTGCAACTTGTAGTGCTCTAACTGCTGCTTCACGTCCAGGTCCAGGTCCTTTTACGTTTACAGATACAGTTTTCATACCATTTTCCATTGCTGCTTTACCTGCAGCTTCTCCTGCCATTTGCGCTGCAAATGGAGTTGATTTACGAGATCCTTTGAATCCCAATGCTCCTGCACTTGACCATGCTACTGCATTTCCGTTTTCATCAGTAATAGTAACGATGGTGTTGTTAAAAGTTGAGTGAATGTGAGCACATCCACGAGCAATATTTTTACGTGCTTTACGTTTACGTGAAACTGTTTTTACGTTTTTTGCCATTTTTATTTACCTCCTATCGTTCTATTATTTTTTCTTGTTCGCTACTGTGCGAACTGGTCCTTTACGAGTACGAGCGTTTGTTTTAGTTCTTTGCCCACGAACTGGTAATCCTTTACGGTGGCGCATTCCACGGTAACATCCGATTTCCATCAGACGTTTAATGTTTAATGCTACCTCACGACGCAAGTCTCCTTCAACTTTGATTGCGTCAATTTCGTTACGGATTTCGTTAACTTGTTCTTCAGTTAAGTCTTTTACACGAACGTCTTCGCTGATTCCTACTTTAGCTAGAATTTTTTCAGCAGTTGGACGTCCAATTCCATAAATGTATGTTAATGATACTACAACGCGTTTATCGCGTGGTAAATCGACACCTGCAATACGAGCCATTTTACATTATACCTCCATTAGTTTCCTTGTCTTTGTTTGTGTTTTGGATTTTCGCAAATTACCATGATGCGTCCTTTGCGTTTAATAATGCGGCACTTATCGCAAATCGGTTTGACAGATGGTCTTACTTTCATGCGTTTTCCTCCTTATACCAGACTATTTTTGTCTGAACGTAATACGCCCACGTGTTAAGTCATAAGGTGAAATTTCTACTTTTACGTGATCCCCTGGTAAAATGCGGATGTAGTGCATGCGGATTTTACCAGAAACGTGAGCTAAAATTTCGTGTCCGTTTTCTAACTTCACCTTGAACATTGCGTTTGGTAGAGTATCGATTACTTCTCCACCAAGTTCAATAACATCTTGTTTACCCATTGATTAGATGTTCCTCCTAATTAAATCTTTGTGAGTATTTCATACCCGTCCTTTGTAATCACGATTGTATGTTCATAATGGACAGCTAGCGAACCGTCTCTCGTCGCAACTGAATAGCCGTCATCTAACAATCGTGTTTGTGGTCTGCCAGCAATAACCAATGGTTCAATTGCCAACGTCATACCTTCTTCTAATAGAAGACCTTGACCTGCGGGGCCGAAATTAGGAACAACCGGTTCTTCATGCACAGAAGTCCCGATACCATGACCTCCATAATTCTGCGGCAATGTACAACCATGTGAAAACACATATTCTCCAATGGCTGCAGATATGTCGGTAAGATGATTCCCAGCCTTTGCCATACGCAAACCTGCAAAAAGAGAAGCTTCACCAATTTCCATCAATTGTTGTGCTTCTTCGCTAACTTTACCTACAGCATAAGTCCAAGCAGAATCACCATGGTAACCTTGATAACAGGCACCGATGTCTACTGAAACAATGTCTCCTTCATGCAAGATAGTATCATTAGGGATACCATGATGCATAATTGAATTTACAGATATACAAGCTGCTGCTGGATACCCATATAAACCTTTAAAGGAAGGCACTCCTCCATTTAAAAGAATACATTCTTCAATGGCATGATTGACTTCCTGAATAGATACTCCAGGCTGTATAACTGATTGCGCTTGACGATGTGCAAGCGCAACAATTATACCAGCTTTTTTCATATTTGTCAACTCATCTTTTGATTTTATGTTGACCATTTTTTTAAACTCCAAGAGCTGCTTTTACCTCAGCAAATACATCATCAATTGGTTGATCTGCATTTACTTTAGCAACAATTCCTTTAGCTTGATAGTAATCTTGAACTGGTGCAGTTAAATTTTGGTATTCCCCTAATCTAACGTTTAAGCTTTCTAATGTGTCATCTTTACGTTGATATAATTCAGCTCCACATGAATCACAAATACCTTCAACTTTACTTGGTTTTGTTTCGACATGGAAGATTTCACAACAGCTTTTACAAATACGACGACCTGTTACACGTTTTGCTAAGATAGCTGGATCTAAATCCATAACAATTACTTTATCAATTTCGAATTGTGTTCCGTCTGCAAAACTATCGAAAGCTTTTGCTTGTTCTAAAGTTCTTGGATAACCATCTAGAAGAAATCCATTTTCTAATAGTCCATCACGATCATGGACAGTTAAGTAACTGATAACCATTTTATTAACAACTTCATCAGGTACTAATAATCCTTGATCCATATAGTTTTTAGCTTCCATTCCAATTGGTGTTTGACGACGAATTTCACTACGGAAAATGTCTCCAGTTGAAATGTGCTTAACATCAAGTTCGTTTACGATTTTACCAGACATAGTACCTTTTCCAGCACCAGGTCCTCCCATAATCAAAATGTTCATAATTTCACCCTTCTAGCGTTGTAAGAAGCCTCTGTATGATTTTTGAGTCATACGACCTTCAATTTGTTTTACTGTTTCTAATGCAACCCCAACAACAATGATGATTCCTGTACCACCAATACCCATTGAGCTAGGTAAAGTTGTGAATAAAGGTAATGCATGTGGTAAAACAGCAATGAAAGCAAGTCCGATTGCACCCATCACAGTGATACGGTTCAATACTTTGTGGACATATTCTTTCGTTTCTGTTCCTGGACGAACACCAGGGATGTAAGTTCCTGATTTTCCAAGGTTTTCTGCGATTTTTTCTGGGTCAACTTGAAGATCTGTATAGAAGAATGTAAATAGAATAATCAATACAACATAGATAATTAAACTAGGTACTGATCTCATTCCTAAATAGTAATCTAAAGTGTTTACCCAAGATGCAGCAGTTAACATCTTAATAATCTGAAGTGGCGCTACCATTACACTTGAAGCGAAGATAACTGGAATTACACTTGCAGAGTTAATTTTTAAAGGAAGATAAGTCATATCTTTCTTACGAGTTTGTACTGTACTTGAAGTATATTGAATTGGAATTTTACGTTCAGCACCTTGCATCCATACAACAAATACGATAATAGCTAAGTAACATGCAACAAATCCAGCAAAAGCTAAGACTCCACTGAATGTAGCAGAACTGTTGCTTGTGTTAACTAATGTTTGCCAAGCGTTTGTTAATTGGTAAGGAAGACCAGCAATAATTCCTGTTGCAATGATCATTGACATACCATTTCCAATTCCGTGTGTCGTAATCTTATCAGCTAGCCATAACAAGAACATACTTCCTCCTGTTAATACTACTGCGATATATAAGATACTAGACAAACCACTGTTCAACAATAAGTCTGGATATTGTACTGAGAATCCATAAATTAATGTTGAAGATTGTAATAAACTTAATACTACAGCAAGGTAACGAGTGTAACGATCTAATTGTTTTTTACCAGATGCTCCACTTTTTGCAAGTTCAGTTAATGGTGGAATAACATCCATACTTAATAACTGAATAATGATACTTGCTGTAATGTAAGGTCCAACCCCTAAGGCGAAGACAGACAGTTGTTCTAGTCCACCTCCACCTAATAGGTTGATCATTTCTAATAAAGAGTTGCTTTCACCATTTGTCATTGCTGAAATATCCACACCTGGAACTGTAATTGCAGCTCCAAAGCGGAATACGAACAGCATGGCAAGAGTAAAGAGGATACGCTTGCGGATATCTTTATTCTTGAACATGCTGGCGATTTTGCTAAGCATATTAGATTACCTCAGCTGTTCCGCCTGCATTTTCAATTGAAGCTACAGCTGCTTTAGAGAATTTGTTAGCTTTAACAGTTAATTTCTTTTCTAAAGCACCTTCACCTAAAATTTTGATTCCGTCAAGTTCCTTTTTCACTAATCCACAATCGATTAATAATTCTGGAGTTACAACAGTTTCATTTTCGAAACGGTTTAAAGCTTCCACGTTAACGATTGCATATTCTTTGCGAGTAAAGTTAGTGAATCCACGTTTTGGTAAACGTCTAGCAAGTGGTGTTTGTCCCCCTTCAAATCCAAGACGAACTCCTCCACCAGATCTAGCGTTTTGCCCTTTGTGACCTTTACCTGCAGTTTTTCCGTTTCCAGATGCGTGTCCACGACCTTTACGGAATCCGCTCTTACGAGCACCTTCTGTATATTTCATTTCATGTAATTTCATTACTTTAACCTCCTATTAACCGCGAATTTCTTCTGGTCTTTTACCACGGAGACGAGCAACTTCTTCGATTGTTTTTAAATCTTTTAAAGCTGCGATTGTAGCACGAACCATGTTGATTGGAGTACGGCTTCCTAAACATTTAGATAGGATGTCGTTAATACCAGCTAGTTCAAGTACGGCACGTACTGGACCACCAGCGATAACCCCAGTACCTTCTGAAGCAGGGCGAAGGAAAATTTGTCCAGCACCGAATGTTCCAGTAATTTCGTGAGGAATAGTAGTTCCTACGATAGGTACGTTGAAGACATTTTTCTTAGCGTCTTCGATTGCTTTTTTAATTGCATCAGGTACTTCGTTTGCTTTACCTGTACCAAAACCTACACGGCCTTTTTTATCACCAATTACAACTAGAGCAGCAAAACGGAAACGACGTCCACCTTTTACTACTTTTGTTACACGGTTAATCGTAACAACGCGTTCTTCAAACTCTTTTTCGCGTTCACGGTCTCTTCTTGGTCTACGTTCCATTCGCATAACCTCCTAAAATTTCAATCCGGCTTCTCTAGCCGCATCAGCTAATGCTTGTACACGACCTGTGTAAACATATCCACCACGGTCAAATACTACATTTGTAATGTTTTTTTCTAAAGCACGTTTTGCAACTTCTGCACCAACAGTTTTAGCTGCTTCTACGTTTCCTCCATTTGCAAGTTTCATTTCAACGCTGCTAGCGCTAGCTAATGTAACACCGTTAACGTCATCAATGATTTGCGCGTGAATGTGGCTGTTTGAACGGAAAACGTTCAGGCGTGGACATTCAGGAGTTCCGCTGATTTTAGTACGTACACGAGCGTGACGACGTAATCTTTCATCGTTTCTAGATACTTTCTTAAGCATGTTCTTAGTTCTCCTTTCCCACTATTATTTTTTACCTGCTGTTTTTCCTTCCTTACGACGAACGAATTCACCTTTGTAGCGAATTCCTTTTCCTTTGTAAGGTTCAGGTTTTCTAACAGCACGAACGTTTGCTGCAAATTCACCAACACGTTGTTTGTCGATACCAGACACTTTAATTTCTGCAGTGTTTGGACATTCTACAGTTAATCCTTCTTCAACATCGAATTCTACTGGGTGTGAGTATCCAACGTTTAAAGTTAATTTTTTACCACTAACGTTTGCACGGAATCCAATCCCTACAAGTTCTAATACTTTAGTGTACCCGTTTGTAACACCTTCAACCATGTTGAATAATAACGCACGAGTAGTTCCGTGAAGTTGTTTTGTGTGTTTTTCTTCGTTAGGACGTGTAACAGTTAATACACCGTCTTCAATGTTGATCCCTAAAATTGGGTTGAATTGACGAGTTAAAGTTCCTTTAGGCCCTTTAACAGTCACCTCATTCCCACTAGTGATGTTAATTTCAACACCAGCAGGAATGGTAATCGTTTTATTACCGATACGTGACATTACTTATTTCCTCCAAATTTTTTTATTACCAAACGTAAGCGATAACTTCTCCACCTACGTGTTTTGCTTTAGCTTCTTTGTCAGTCATTAAACCTAAAGAAGTAGAGATAATAGCTACACCAAGACCGTTTAATACGCGTGGAATTGCATCTACTTTAGCGTAAGTACGTAGACCTGGTTTAGAAATTCTTTTAATTCCGTTAATTACTTTTTCATTGTTTGGTCCGTATTTTAATGTGATAGTGATCACTTTTTTTAATTCACCAGATACAGTGTAGTCTGTGATGAATCCTTCTTCTTTTAAAATACGAGCGATTTCTACTTTTTCTTTATTTGCAGGAACTTCTACAACTTCGTGACGAGCTTGAACACCGTTACGGATTCTAGTAAGCATATCTGCAATCGGATCTGTCATAATCATCATGACTATATTCCTCCTATCTGATTACCAACTTGCCTTTTTAACTCCAGGAATTTGACCTTTGTAAGCCAATTCACGGAAGCAGATACGGCATAGTTTATATTTACGTAAAACTGAGTGAGGACGACCACAACGTTCACAACGTGTGTACTCACGCACTTGGAACTTTTGAGGACGTTTTGCTTTGTTAACCATTGCTTTTTTTGCCATATTACCTTAGTCCTCCTATTTCTTGAAAGGCATACCAAGTTCGCTTAGTAGTGCCTTAGCTTCTTCGTTAGTGTTAGCAGTTGTAACAATTACGATATCCATACCACGAACTTTGTTTACTTTGTCGTAGTTGATTTCAGGGAAAATTAATTGTTCTTTTACACCTAATGTGTAGTTTCCACGTCCATCGAAAGATGTAGTAGATACTCCACGGAAGTCACGTACACGTGGTAAAGAAATGTTCATTAATTTGTCTAAGAATTCGTACATTTTTTCTTTACGTAATGTAACTTTACATCCGATAGGCATACCTTCACGAAGTTTAAAGTTCGCAATAGATTTTTTAGCTTTTGTAACAACTGGAGCTTGACCAGTGATTTGTGCTAGTTCAGCAACTGCTTCATCTAACACTTTTGGGTTAGCGATAGCTTCCCCGATCCCCATGTTGATAACGATTTTTTCAACACGAGGTACTTCCATTACAGAAGTGTAGTTGAACTGTTTCATCAGGTTAGGTACAACTACATCTTTGTATTTTTGATTCAAACGATTCATTTCATGTACCTCCCTTATTATTTCACTTCAGCGCCTGTTGCTTTGTAAACACGCACTTTAACAGTGTTTCCTTTTTTATCAGTTTTTGTTACGAATCCGATACGGCTAGCTTTTTTAGCTTTAGCATCGTAAGCCATAACGTTGCTCACGTGAATTGGAGCTTCTTTTTCAATGATACCACCATCTGGGTTCATTTGGTTTGGTTTAACGTGTTTTTTAACCACGTTTACACCTTCTACTACCACTTTGTTTTCTTTTGGTAGAACTTTAATTACTTCAGCTACAGTGCCTTTGTAAGCACCTGCAATAACCTGAACTTTATCACCTTTTTTGATTTTCACAAAGACACCTCCTTATAGTACTTCTGGTGCCAAAGACACAATTTTCATGAAGTCTTTGTCACGTAATTCTCTTGCTACTGGCCCGAAAATACGAGTTCCACGTGGCGTTTTGTCATCTTTGATTAATACAACAGCGTTGTCATCAAATTTGATGTAAGTTCCGTTTGGACGACGGATTCCACGTTTTGTACGAACGATAACACCTTTTACAACGTCACCTTTTTTTACAGTTCCACCAGGAGCAGCTTGTTTAACAGCACAAACAACGATGTCTCCGATGTTTGAAAATTTACGAACGCTTCCACCTAAACAACGGATAACTAATACTTCTTTAGCTCCAGTGTTGTCAGCGACGCGTAATCTACTTTCATTTTGGATCATTTACGTCTTCCTCCTAGTATCTTATAGAACTACGGCTTTTTCAACGATTTCAACAAGACGGAAACGTTTAGTAGCTGATAATGGACGAGTTTCCATAATTACTACTGTATCTCCAACTTTTGCTTCGTTGTTTTCGTCGTGAGCTTTAAATTTTTTAGAATATTTTACACGTTTTCCATATAATGGGTGTGTTTTTTTAGTTTCAACAATTACAGTAATTGTTTTATCCATTTTATCTGAAACAACAGTTCCACGGTATACTTTACGGTTAGATCTTTCCATAATTTAGTGATCCTCCTTATTCCTGGTTACCAAGCTCACGCTCAGTTAACACGGTTTTCATACGAGCAATGTCTTTTTTCACAGTTTTTAAACGAGCTGTGTTAGTTAATTGCCCTGTAGCTTGTTGGAAACGAAGGTTGAAAAGTTCATCTTTAAGCGTTTGAATTTGTTCGTTAATTTCAGGGTTGCTTAATTCTCTGATTTCTTTTACTGACATAATTATTCGTCTCCTTTCTTCATAAATTTAGTTTTTACAGGAAGTTTGTGAGAAGCTAAACGGAATGCTTCACGTGCGATTTCTTCACTAACACCTGCGATTTCGAACATTACACGACCAGGTTTAACTACTGCTACCCATCCTTCTGGAGCACCTTTCCCTGATCCCATACGTACTTCTAATGGTTTTTTAGTTCTTGCCATGTGTGGGAAAATACGAATCCAAACTTTCCCTGCACGTTTCATGTAACGTGTCATAGCAATACGAGCAGCTTCGATTTGGCGGTTACTTACGTAAGCACCAGTGTCAGCTACAAGACCGAATTCACCAAAGCTTACATCGCGTCCTGCTTTTGCACGTCCTTCGTAAGATAGACGGTGAGGTCTTCTATATTTTGTTCTTTTAGGCATTAACATAAATTAGTTACCTCCTTCAGCTTTTTTAGGAGCGTTGTTAGCGTTGCGGTTGTTACGTCCACCACGGAAACCTTTACGTCCTTTTCTTCTTCCATCAGCGTTGTTTTTTGGAGCTTCTGGTTCTTGTACCATTTGTCCAGGAAGAACTTCTCCACGACAAATCCATACTTTGATACCTAAACGACCATATGTTGTAGAAGCTTCTTCCCAAGCATAGTCGATGTCAGCACGTAATGTATGTAGAGGTACAACCCCTTCACTATAACCTTCAGTACGAGCCATGTCAGCTCCACCTAAACGTCCAGATACTGCAGTTTTGATTCCTTTAGCTCCAGCACGCATTGTTTTTTGAATTGCTTTCTTTTGAGCAGTACGGAAACTTGCACGTTGTTCTAATTGATCAGCAATGCTTCTAGCTACTAGACGAGCATCTAAATCAGGGTTAGCAATTTCCAATACTTTAACATAAACGTTTTTACCGTTAGTTAATTTAATTAATTTTTTCTTTAAGTTTTCGATACTTTCACCGTTTGTTCCAATGATCACACCAGGACGAGCTGTACGGATCATAATTTCAACACGGTTTTTAGAACGTTCGATTTCAATTCTTGATACAGAAGCAGCTTTTAGTTCTTCAAACAAGAATTCACGAATTTTAACATCTTCTAATAAGAAATCGGCATATTCTTTGTCAGCATACCATCTTGATTCCCAATCACGGATAACACCGACACGTAATCCGATTGGACTAACTTTTTGTCCCATGAGCTACCTCCTTACTATCGCTCAGCAACCACAATTGTAATGTGGCTTGTGCGTTTGTGGATTGCGCTTGCAGATCCTTTTGCACGTGGCATGAAACGTTTTAAAGTTACACCTTCGTTAACGTAACATGTTTTCACGTATAATTTTTCTTCATCCATTTTGTTGTTGTTTACTGCGTTAGCGACAGCAGATTTTAATACTTTAGCGATTGCTTCAGCTGCAACATTTGGTGTAAATCTTAAAATTGCAGCAGCTTCGTCAGCGTTTTTCCCACGAATTAAGTCGATTACAAGACGAGCTTTACGAGGTGGGATACGCAATGTTTTTGCAGTTGCTTTTACTTCCATCTTATGTTACCTCCTAGCGTTTACCTTTCTTGTCATCGTTTCCGTGTCCACTGTATTTACGAGTTGGAACGAATTCTCCAAGCTTGTGTCCTACCATGTCTTCAGTTACGTAAACAGGTAAGTGTTCTTTACCGTTGTATACAGCAAATGTGTGTTCCACAAACTGAGGGAAAATTGTTGAACGACGTGACCAAGTTTTAATTACTTGTTTTTTTCCGGCTGCATTCAATGCTTCCACTTTTTTCATTAAGTGGTCGTCACAGAAAGGCCCTTTTTTCAAACTACGACTCATTACCTATGTCCTCCTTTTGTACTATTTACCATTACGACGGCGTACGATTAACTTAGTAGAAGCTTTTTTAGCACTACGAGTTTTAACACCCATTGCTTTTTTACCCCATGGAGTCATTGGAGATTTACGTCCGATTGGTGTACGTCCTTCCCCTCCACCGTGTGGGTGATCGTTAGGGTTCATTACAGAACCACGAACTGTTGGGCGAATACCTCTCCAACGGTTACGACCAGCTTTACCATAGTTTACAAGGCTGTGGTCTTCGTTACCTACTTGTCCAATTGTAGCACGGCAGTTTGCAAGAATTTTACGAACTTCACCAGATGCTAAACGAACTGTAACATATTTTTCTTCGATACCAAGTAATTGTGCACTTGTACCAGCTGAACGAGCTAATTGTCCACCTTTACCAGGTTTTAATTCGATGTTGTGAATGAATGTACCTTCTGGAATGTCTTTCATTTCTAATGTGTTACCGATTTTGATGTCAGCGTTCGCACCAGAGTAAACTGTCATTCCAACTTTTAATCCTTTAGGAGCTAAAATGTAACGTTTTTCCCCATCAGCGTAGTTTAATAACGCGATGTTAGCTGAACGGTTTGGATCGTACTCGATAGTAGCAACTTTTGCAGGAATATCATCTTTGTTACGTTTGAAGTCGATGATACGGTATGCACGTTTATGTCCTCCACCTTGGTGACGAGTTGTGATACGTCCGTTGTTGTTACGTCCACCTTTGCTTTTTAATGGAGCTAAAAGTGATTTCTCAGGTTTGTTGCTTGTGATTTCTTCGCGAGACAAGCTACTCATGCCACGGCGACCTGGAGTCGTCGGTTTATACTTTTTAATTGGCATTTAAATATCCTCCTTACGCAATATTTATTCAGGAAATAGCGTCTTCTTCCTGATTACTTAGCTTCGGCTTCTCCGAATAAGTTAATTTCTTGTCCAGCTTTGATTTTTACATAAGCTTTGCGGACAGCTTTTGTTTTTCCAACGTAGCGACCAACACGTTTAGTTTTTGGTTTTACGTTTACTACGTTAACAGCTTCAACATTAACTCCAAAGATTGCTTCAACAGCTTGTTTGATTAGAGTTTTGTTTGCACCTTTCTTAACTTCGAAAGTCACTTTGTTTTCTTCGTCCATGTAACGCATAGTTTTTTCAGTTACGATTGGACGGATGATAATGTCTCTATAGTTGTTCATTATGCAAGTGCCTCCTCAACATCTTTCACTGCAGCTTCAGTGAAAATGATTTTGTTTGCATTTACGATATCGTAAACGTTTAATCCTGGAGCAGTTAACATCATCATAGTTGGGATGTTTCTCATGCTTAGGAATGCATTGTTGAAATCTTCTTTTTCAGATACAACAAATAATGTTTTCTTAGGAGCGTTCAAGTTGTTGATAATAGTAGCGAAAGCTTTTGTTTTTGGAGCTTCTAAAGCTAATTTGTCAACAACTGTCATTGCGTTTTCTAATACTTTTTCAGAAAGTACTGATTTTAATGCAAGACGACGAACTTTTTTGTTTAATTTGTAAGCATAGCTTCTTGGAGTAGGTCCGAATACGATTCCTCCACCTCTCCATTGAGTAGCACGGATAGACCCTTGACGAGCTCTACCAGTACCTTTTTGACGGTAAGGTTTACGTCCCCCACCACGTACTTCAGTACGAGTTTTAGTGTCATGTGTTCCTTGACGCATGCAAGCTCTTTGCATAACGATTGCGTCGAAGATACATTGCTGATTTGGCTCGATGCCAAATACTGTTTCGGCAAGAGTAATTTCGTGTAACTCTTTACCTTCTTGGTTTAATACGACCATCTTAGGCATCTGTTATTCCTCCTCTTTGCTGTAATTTACTAATGTAACTGGAGCTTTGTTTCCTTTGCTGCATTTTGCAGTACGAACCATAACCATTCCACGTTTTGGTCCAGGAACATTCCCCTTGATTAATAAGTAGTTGTTTTCAACATCTACTTTGATCACTGTTAAGTTTTGGTTAGTTGTACGGTATCCACCTTCTTGACCAGCCATTACAGTTCCTTTTAAGATCTTACCTTGACGAGAAGTAATCCCGTTTGTAGCAAGAGAACCGATGTGACGGTGGTGTCCAGAACCATGTGATTTTGGACCAATTGTTGCGTTGTTACGAACGATTGTTCCCATGAATCCTTTACCTTTGCTTGTTCCGATAACATCTACTGTTTCACCAGCAGCAAAGATATCAACTTTAACTAAGTCACCTTGGTTTACAGCTAGTTCGCAGTTACGAACTTCTTGAGCGAAACGTTTTGGAGCAGTGTTTGCTTTAGCACAGTGTCCAATGTTAGCTTTTGTAGCACGACGTTCTTTGATGTCTTCAAATCCAAGTTGAACAGCTTCATATCCGTCATTTTCTACAGTTTTCTTTTGTAAAACTACGTTTGGTGTAGCTTCAACAACTGTTACTGGGATTAAGATTCCTTCTTCAGTGAAGACTTGAGTCATCCCTAATTTGCGACCTAAAATTGCTTTCATGTAGTGTCACCTCCATTACAGCTTGATTTCGATGTCTACACCGCTTGGAAGTTCTAAACGACTTAATGAGTCGATTGTTTCCTTGCTTGGTCCGACAATCTCAATCAAACGTTTGTGAGTGCGAATCTCGAATTGTTCACGAGAGTCTTTGTATTTGTGTACCGCTCTTAGGATTGTTACAACCTGTTTTTCAGTTGGAAGAGGTACTGGTCCAACGATTTTTTTAGCACCGTGAGCTTGTGCTGCCTGAACGATTTTTTCTGCAGATGCATCTAAAATTCTGTGTTCGTAGGCTTTTAAGCGAATTCTTACGCTGTTTTTTGCCATGAATATTTCTCCTTTCGTCTATATCCTGATAGACTCGCTCAGTGCGAATTACCTGACTCACTATCTCATGACAACGTTTCTCAGTGTGTCAGCAACCTCGCACATCATCGCGGCTCTCCACGATAGTATATCATAAGGGGGTAGTGATATCAAGTGTTTTTTTTAGTTTTTTTCCTAAATTTTAACCAATTTTTCCATTAAATTTTTGAATTTTTTGTTAGCGTTTACATTTGTCCTGTAATTCCATTTTCAAAACTTTTTATCCTATTTTTTCTAATTAAGCACTAAAAAAAGCACCTATAATAAGGAATCTTTTAATGATTTTTCTTCCTTGTTATAGGTACTTATATTTTATCTATTTGTAGCATTTATTTTTTGAGTAAAGCATTCATAATTCTTTCTTAGCTGAACTATCAACTCATCAACCGATACTTGTTTTAAATCAGCAATCACTTCCACAATATGTTGCATTGCGGCTAAATAATGTATCTCTTCAACCTTTTGCTGATTACTCCATGCAATTGCATCTATACCATCACTCTCGATTAAAAGTCGATCTAAAGGTATTCTTTTTACACATTCATTCACTTCGCTTTCGACTCCAGCACCAGGTCCGATACTAAAATAAGTATCTAATGTTAAATAGTCTTTTAAATATTCTTCACAAGCATACCAATGAACCAAATAAGTATTCGGATATTGCTTTATATGCTCTACGATTTCTTGTTCACAACCTTTTGTATGTAATATAACAGGTTTCTGTAACTTATGAGCAATTTTTAATTGTGCAATGAAAACGGTTCGTTGTATCGCTAAAGGAATCTTCGACCATACACAATCCATCCCAATTTCTCCAATGACATCGCAAGCTTTAAAATAAGAAAGAAATTTTTCCACCTCTTTATATGCCTCCCAAGGATGTAATCCAAAACTTACGTATAAGGAATCCTTTCGATAGCTTTGGGCTTGTTGGAACTCTAAAATATTTTGAGTATTTATGATTCCTTTTTTCAATAACGGACTTGGTAATAGTCCATTTTTTAAATGAAAATGTGCATCATGCATGTTTTAATAACTCATGTAGCTTCATCCGTAGCTCATTTTGACTATACAACCATTCACGTGTACGTTTTTCTTTTGGTAAAGAAATATTTGCGCAAACACTTGCAGGGTTTCCATTTAACACAATAATACGATCACTTAAATATAAAGCTTCATCTAAATCGTGAGTTACCATTAGTGCCGTTTTATTCCAACTTTGTTTTAATTCTAACAAGAAATCTTGAATTTCATTACGGGTTAAAACATCTAACGCTCCAAATGGTTCATCTAACAACAAGATTTCAGCATCTGCTAACATCGTTCTTAAAAAAGCACCGCGTTGACGCATACCTCCTGATAGTTCATGTGGATAGGCATTGGCTTTTGATTCCAATTTGAATTGTTTTAACAAAGTCATTGCATCGACACTTTGATCTATGTGATGAAGTTTTCCAAACAAAGTAATATTATCCAACAATGTCATATGTTCAAATAATAAATCTTCTTGTGGCATATAAGCAAAGTGATTTTTGGTTTCGGCTAATGGCTTATCATCTACATAAATACTTCCAACTTCTGATTGTAGCATTCCTGCTAATATATTTAATAATGTTGACTTACCACATCCACTAGGTCCAATAATAGATACGAATTCATGTTCTGCTACCGATAATGAAAAATCTTCTAATATCTTTTGACCATCGAAAGAAATACCTAAATTTTGAATGCTTAATTTCATACTTACTCCTCAATAAATTTATTTGTATATTGCGCACTAGCAGGAATCATTTCTGAAATCAATCCTGACTCTACCATAAAACTTGTATATTGATCCCAAACTCTATCTTCCATGACTCCCCATTTTGAAGCATTCCCTTGATATCTAGCACTTAAGTATTCTTGCGATGCTTCAATAAAAGCTAAATCATATTCTGGTATGTATTTTGATAAAATAGCAGCAGCTTCTTTTGGATTTTCAATTGCAAATTCAAATCCTTTTGTTGTGGCACGCATAAAGGCTTTAGCTAATTCTGGATTCTTTTCTAATACCGCATTATTTCCAATAATTAAAGGTGTATAATAATTTAATCTTTCATCCAAATCTTTTAATGGGATAAAGTTTAAATCATAACCTTCCATTCTTCCTTTAATGACAGCCCATCCTTCATATTCCCATTGTAAATCAACACTTTTACCTAAAGAAGCGAAACCACTTCCATCAGCTCCAACCATTGTTAAATTTGCAATGTTGGCACCATCTTGTTTCATTACCGCTTCAATTACACTTTCTTCACTTGGTGCTTGCCAACCTGCATATACTTTTCCTTCAAAATCTTTTGGTGAATGGATATTCGCTTCTTTTAAAGAGACAAATCCACTTGTATTTTCTTGCACAATTGTCGCAATTGCAGTAATTGGTAACGGATCCGCAGCACTTTTAGCGTAAGTTACATCTTCTTGATAACTAACACCAAACTCACCTTTTCCAGCTCCAACCAAGGTTATACTCGTTCCATCATTACCTGGTTCAATGATATTTAAATCAATTCCTTCTTCTTCATACCATCCTTTTTCTAACGCAACATAGAAACCAGTATGATTGGTATTAGGAACAAAGTCTAATACTAAAGTAGCAGTTTGTAATGAGCTTTCATTTGGTTGACTACTACAAGCACACATCAATAAACATAACGCAATACATAGAAATTTCTGAACTGTTTTCATATTCATCTTCCTTTCTTGCTGCGATGTGGGAAGCAAACATATTCTATTAGATTCACCATCAGATTGAGTAAAAGTGAAAAAATAATAATAACAATAACACATGCAAACACTTTATCTAGCATATATCCATTTTTTAAACGTAGCATATAATATCCTAATCCTGCTGATGCAGATAACCATTCTCCAACAATTGCACCACCGATACAATAAGATGCAGCTACTTTTAAACCAGAAAATAATGCAGAAGCTGCACTTGGTATTTTACAAAATGAATAGATTTGCCATGTACTAGCACCAAAGCTCTTTAAAAGATGCACTTTCTTTTCATCAACTTGTGCTAAAGCATCACTAAATGAGATGACAATTGGAAAGAAACACATAAAGATAACCATTAGTACTTTTGGTGTCATACCAAAACCAAACCAAATGGAAAACAAAGGTCCTAAAACCATTACTGGTATCGTTTGTGAAATTACCAAATGAGGAAAAATGGTTCTTTTAATCGTTTTGGATAAATCCATACATATTCCTAGTACCAACGCTAATCCAAAAGCTAATCCTAAACCAATCAATGCTTCTTGTAACGTTACAAGTGAATGTTTCATTAGTTCTGGTGCACATTCCATCATCGCTTTCACGATTGCAGTAGGTGCTGGTAAGATAAATAATGGAATCTCAAATATCCGTACACTACATTCCCACATAAATAAAACAAATACCATAAATACCGATGGTAAAAACCATTGTTTCGTTTTCATCACTATTACCTCCTTTCTGATAAATAAAAACACCTCAATCCGAGGCGTAAGTGAACCAATCTAAAATACAAAAATAGATATGACTCCCTACGCTAGCATTAACTAGATCAGGTCATAAGGGACAAGTGCAATGCACTATCTCAGCCAAACAGCGCCCCTGTCATGACAACAATATTATAATCGTTAAATATTAAAATGTAAATAACAGATAATATTTTTCTATCATCATATATCTTACTTCTAATAAATAGATAAAAGAAATAAAACAGATTCTATTTATAGTGCATTTACAAAAATAAATATAAAAAATTTATTTTTTAACAGAAAAAAAGTCACATTATTTTTGCATCTACTATAACACAAAAAAAAGACACCTGCATTGCAGATGTCTTAAATGTTCATGAATAAATATTATTCGATGATTTCAGTTACTGATCCTGAACCTACTGTACGTCCACCTTCACGGATTGAGAATTTTGTGTTGTTTTCAATCGCGATTGGAGCGATAAGTTCTACATTCATTTCTACGTTGTCACCAGGCATAACCATGTCAGTTCCTTCTGGAAGAGTGATAACACCAGTTACGTCAGTTGTACGGAAGTAGAATTGAGGACGGTAGTTAGAAACGAATGGAGTGTGACGTCCACCTTCTTCTTTACTTAATACATAAACTTGAGCAGTAAATTTAGTGTGAGGGTTTACTGATCCAGGTTTAGCTAATACTTGTCCACGTTGGATTTCTTCACGGTTAACCCCACGTAATAAAGCACCAATGTTGTCTCCTGATTCAGCGTATTCTAATTGTTTACGGAACATTTCTAGTCCAGTAACAACTGTTTTACGAGTTTCTTTGATACCAACGATTTCAACTTCTTCACCCATTTTAACAACACCACGTTCAACACGTCCAGTAGCTACTGTACCACGTCCAGTGATTGTCATAACGTCTTCTACAGACATTAAGAATGGTTTGTCAGTTTCACGAACTGGGTCTGGAATGAAGCTGTCAACAGCGTCCATTAATTCGTGGATAGCTCCAACGTAAGCTTCGTCACCTTCAAGAGCTTTTAAAGCAGAACCACGGATAACTGGAGCTTCGTCTCCATCGAATCCGTATTCGCTTAATAATTCACGAACTTCCATTTCAACAAGGTCGATTAATTCTTCGTCATCAACCATGTCACATTTGTTTAAGAATACACAGATGTAAGGAACACCTACTTGACGAGCAAGAAGAATGTGTTCACGAGTTTGAGGCATTGGTCCGTCAGATGCAGCTACTACAAGAATAGCACCATCCATTTGAGCAGCACCAGTGATCATGTTCTTAACGTAGTCAGCATGTCCTGGACAGTCAACGTGAGCGTAGTGTCTTCCTTCTGTTTCGTATTCAACGTGAGCAGTGTTGATTGTGATTCCTCTTTCTTTTTCTTCTGGCGCTTTATCTATATCAGCATAGTTAAACGCTTCTGCATATCCTCTGTTTGCTAATACAGTTGTTATAGCTGCTGTTAATGTTGTCTTACCGTGGTCTACGTGACCGATTGTTCCAATGTTAACATGTGGCTTACTTCTTTCAAATTTCTCTTTTGCCATTGAAAATTCCTCCTTTAAATTTGTGAGATTTTTCTCAACATTTATTTTTTTTAAAATTAATAACAAATTTTATACCGCAATTTTATACTATAAATTGTAAAAATGCAAGTACTTTCTTAAATTTAATGGAATCAGGGGATTATTCCCCTTCTCCATCACATATTAGTCTTTTTTAGCTCTACT
>JAXJYR010000291.1:0-3385 GCA_036306885.1 Longicatena sp. | reverse complement strand
CAATGT
This sequence comes from Longicatena sp., assembly GCA_036306885.1. Classification (GTDB taxonomy): domain Bacteria; phylum Bacillota_I; class Bacilli_A; order Erysipelotrichales; family Erysipelotrichaceae; genus JAXJYR01. Next base: position 3,379 of record JAXJYR010000291.1, on the reverse strand, counting down.
GGTTTTGTACTACATTTTTTCATAATGCCTTAAAATGAAAAACAGGAGCTAATTTCACTGTTTGATTTATAGCTCCTGTTAAATTTATTACACTAACTTAATGACATTGTTCACACGAATCCTTTTTTGTTATTTTACCATTTTAGTGACATCGACATATTCATCAAATTGTGTCGATGTTAGATAGCCTAATCGAACACAAGCTTCTTTTAATGTAATATTTTCTTGAAAAGCTTTTTTGGCTGTTTTCGCAGCCTTTTCATATCCAATATATGGATTTAATGCTGTTACGAGCATTAATGAATGGTATAAATTATCTTCCATTTTGGTAACATTGGCTTGGAGTCCTTCCACACAATGGATGCGTAATGATTTTAGGGCATCAGCTAATAATGTGGTGGATTGAAGGAAGTTGTAGATAATGACAGGCATAAAGACATTTAATTCAAAGTTACCTTGACTACTTGCAATGGCGATGGTTGCATCATTTCCCATGATTTGGACAGCACACATTGTCATCGCTTCACATTGCGTAGGATTTACTTTACCTGGCATAATACTAGAACCAGGCTCATTTTCAGGAATGATAATTTCACCAATACCACAACGTGGACCACTAGCTAGCCAACGAATATCATTCGCCATTTTCATAAGGTTACAAGCACAGGCTTTGATGGCACCATGGGCAAAACAAAGGTCATCCTTGGAACTTAAGGCATGGAATTTATTAGAATCACAACGATAAACGAAGCTTAATTGTTCATTTAAATGTTGAATACATAATTGGTCAAAGTGCTCAGGAGTATTTAACCCAGTTCCTACTGCACTTCCACCAATGGCTAATTTAGCTAACGAATCCATTGCTTTTTCTAACATATCAATATTGTTTTCTAACATTGAACGCCATCCACTAATTTCATCTGAAAAACGTAGTGGTGTAGCATCTTGTAAATGGGTACGTCCAATTTTAATGACATCATGATAAGTGTTTTCGAGTTTTTTCAGACAATCAATCATTGCATGTAATTCTGGTAATAGTTGACGTTTTATCGCTTCAATGGCGGCAATATGCATCGCACTAGGGAAGGTGTCATTAGAGCTTTGTGATTTGTTGACATCATCATTAGGGTGTAGGAGCTTTTGTTGGGCTATTTCATTACCGCGATTGGCAATCACTTCATTGACATTCATGTTAGTTTGGGTACCACTACCAGTTTGCCAAACGGATAAAGGAAAGTGTTCATCTAATTTACCACATAAGATTTCATCACATACTTTTAAAATCAATTCATACTTTTCTGATGATAAAACTTTGGCATCATAATTGGCTTTGGCACAGGCCATTTTTAAATGTGCAAAGGCATAAATTAAGGCTAATGGCATTTTTTCATTACCAATTTTAAAATTATCAAAACTACGTTGGGTTTGAGCACCCCAATAGCGATGCGCCTCTACATAAACATCGCCCATAGAATCATGTTCAATACGATATTTCATTATAATCATCCTTTCTGTTAAAAGACATTTTAACAGAAAAAAAAGCAAAAAAAAAGTTTCTATCCTAAAGAAAGAAACTGATTACTATATTTGTGAGAATTAAAATACCAGCTAGTGATGTCCCAACAATTCCTGTCACTAATCCTGCTACTGCTCTACCACAATGAGGTGACGATGCCGCAAAAACAATCGACACAATTCCAGAAGCTAAGGCAATTGCGCCTACAACGCTACTAAAAAACAAATGAAAAAAAGCACATATAATCGCAACAAATGATAAGGAACAGGCAATAATTCCTAACACCATGGAAGTAATAGCTTTACGATAATTAATCATAGAATAACCTCCTATGGACTTATTTTAAAGTGAAATAATATATCCGTCAAGTGTCTCCCTTGTCCTTTATATTGATTTTAGGTAATAATTTGATATAATAATAAAGAGGTATGTTTATGGAAAAGAAAAAAAGATATTGTCCAAGTTGTGGGTCGAAAACAAATGATAGAGAATGTTCAATCTGTGGTCGTAGAACCAAGATTATTTCTTCTCGTCATGAAGAAAGTGATTTATCGATTCTAGTTGATGATGTGGCTTCTGATGTAGAGCTTCATGCCGAAGAAGAAATCGATGAACAAATCGCTAGACAAGAAGTAGTTAAGAAAAAAAGCTCACGAACAAAAATGATATTAATGATTCCTATTTATATTATTTTAGCGGTGATGGCAATTTTGTTGGGGACAAGTCAAACTCCTCTTGAGGAAGAAGAGGTTGAAGATTATCATGATTTAACAGAAACAGATATGTTATTTTATGATACTGATGAATTATCAATGGATATGATTAGTGTGAATACCCAAGATAAATATGCAATCATTCAAAATAATACACCATGGGAATTATACTTTACTTATGATGATGAGGAGTATTGGGACAAATTACTTCCATATGAATATATCGATGATATTCGTTCTTCTCAAGTAGAAGATTTACAACTAGCATATGCAAATGAGTATATATTTGCGCTAGATGATATCAATTATACTTTATATTATACAAATGAATATGAAAAACGTAAAACAAGTATCAAATATGATGTATATATTGATGAAGCCTTAGAAGAAGACGAATATATGGCAATTGGAGAAACCATTATGACTTATTTACTAAATAGAGATGAGTTTTATGATCCAGTTGAATTAAACTTTAAAAATAAAGAAACGAAAGAAGCATATGAAAAAGTAATGTTATATTTAGATACATTATGGATTCGTATGGGCGATAAAATGGTACAGTATGAATAGAAAAGGTAGGTAAAGAATTATGGATAAAACATTTGCATTGGCAAACGAAATTTCAAAAGGCGTACATGCGAAACGTCGTACTACAACAAAATTAGAATACTTTTGTGAAAGTGAATCAGAAGTAAAAGCATTATGTGCAAACATTACTCAAATGTTAGTAAAACATTTAAATGATGCTACATTAGTAAAAATTACTTATGATTACAAACCAGCAGACAAAATTGTTGAAGTAGAAATTATTGAACATAACTAATAAGTTGGAATTTTATTGTCAAAAAAGCAGATGATCGATATTTGATATACAATATCTTGACATCTGCGTTTTTTTATGATTCGGTTATGGAATGTTAGGTTAGTTCTATTCATAAAATTTTTTATGAAAAGTGAGTAGAAAATAAAGGAGAAATTAAAATGTTATCTATTTTAAAAGAATGTATGAAAGAAAACAGGGTAAATCAACAGTTTTGTAAAATGTATGTATAGATATATTTTATATAAACAAAATAATTTTTTATGTCTATTTTATATACAAAATAGACATTCTTTAGTATAATAGTATTAGAAATAGATAAGGGTGATT
>JAXJYR010000290.1:0-3009 GCA_036306885.1 Longicatena sp. | reverse complement strand
GTACTCCATTACGACTTTCTACACGTTCAATAAAGTGTCCTTTTCCTTTATCGTCGCAAGCATATACTAAGTCAATACACGCTTGATCAATCGCAATTGGATCTGTTGAGACTAAGATTCCAATATCTTCAATACAAGGATCTTCTGCTACGGCACAACAGTCACAATCGACAGACATATTTTTCATAACATTGACATAAATCAAGTTTCCTTTAAAGTAATCGATGACACTTTTGGCCGCATCTGCCATTGATTCTAAGAAAGAATCATGATCGGCTGTCCAAATTTTTTCAGGTTCTCCTGCCCCATGGATGTATGCTTTTCCAAAAGAAGACGCAACTCCAATTGATAATTGTTTAATTGCTCCTCCATATCCTCCCATAGGATGTCCTTTAAAGTGTGATAATACTAACATGGAATCATAGTTCGCTAGATTTTTCCCCACATAGTTTTCTTGAATCACTTTTCCTTCTGGAATTTCTAATTTCATATCAGGACCTTCCGCATCCATAATATCGACAGGATATTTACGACTCCATCCATGTTCTTCCATTAGCTTCACATGGTACTTTGTCACATTACGACTTCCTTTATATGCAGTATTACACTCTACCACTGTCCCTTTTACATGATCAATGATTGGATGCCAAAAATCTGGCTTTAAAAAGTTTTGGTTTCCTTTTTCCCCAGAGTGAACCTTAATTGCGACTTTTCCAGGTAATTCTTTATCAATCATTTTAAATAGCTCTAATACTTTTTCTGGTGTAATTTCACGAGTAAAATAAACCTTTGCACTCATCTTCTGTTCCCCCTAGCAAATGTTTTCTTCAATAAATGGACGTACAACGATTTCGTGTACACATCCCTCTTCATTTTCCATACAAGCTTTGATCATATTAGCCATTGTCTCTGGTTTTAAATAATTGTGATTTGGAATCGCTCTAAAATTTGTATCGACACCACCTGGATATACATTACATACTCCAATATTTTCACTTTTTACTTCTTTTAATAATGCTTTAGAGATAGCTTGCATTGCATCTTTACTAGCAGTATAAGCTCCCATTGTTGGTGAATTAAATAAACAACATGTACTTAAAATATTAATGAATAATCCTTTTTTACGTTCACTCATACCAGGATAGAAGGCTTGAATCAAAGCCAGTGGACTTATGCAGTTTAATTCAAACATATAACGTAATTCATTTAAATCAATTTCGGCAACTTTAGCTTTACGAACATTTGCCCCGGCGTTGTTTACTAAGACATCAATTGCCCCAAATTGGGCGATGACACTTTCACAAAAGGCATTACGTTGCGCATCATCAACCATATCAAAGCATTCATAGTAGATACATCCTTCTCCTACTTCTTTGATTAATTCATTCATTTTGTCTTCACTACGACCACATAAAATTAAGTCATAGTCTTTCCATAATAACTGCGCAAGTGCTTTTCCAATCCCATCCGTAGCACCTGTAATTAGTACTTTCTTTTTCATAAAATCCTCCTTGAATATTGTTAGTTTCATTGTAACATTATCTATCTTAAAATGCACCTACCTATGAAAAAAGACGAATAAAATATTCGCCTTTCAATATAATTTTTAGTATAACCAAACATTGTAAATAGGTGAGAATTTACCTGTTACTGTATTACTTCCTACTTTACGATATGCTCTTACTTTATAATAATAATCAAATGATGATGTATAACTAAATTGTTTATAGTTCGCTGTTACTGTCGCTATTTTTTTATATGTTCCATTATTTTTTGTAGCACGATAAATTTGATATCCATTTGCACCAGAGACCTTATCCCATTTTAATGTATACTTTTTATTTCCATCATCTACTAAAGAAATATAACCTACTTGGTCAAGTTTCGTTTTAACACTCTTCACTTCTGAGAATTTAGAGTATACTTTAATACCATTTACTTTACGGTATCCACGAACTTTATAGTAATAAGTTTTTCCCGTAGAAACTGATTTGTGTAAGAATTCTGTTTGTTTTGTTGTTTTTACTTTAGAATAAGTACCTGATTTACTTGTTGCACGATATACTTCATAGTATTCTACAGAACTATCACCATACCAATCTAATTCAATTGAGTTATATGTTTTTTCTTTAACATACCAAACATTTGGTGTATCCATACGTTGATAACCAAAAGTAATCGCAACATAATCGCCATTTTTACGTTTATAACGTAATGTCACATCACCGAATGAATCAAATCCTTTGATTTGGGTTCCATCTTTGGTCGCACCTTCTTTTACACTCACTCTAGATTTATCCCATTTAGAATTAATTACATTTAATGATAATTTACCATCTGGTACATAGTAATCTTCACTATAATGTACTTTCATTTTAGTCGCAGTTACGTTATCTAAATTTTGATAATATAATAGTGTTTGTGAGCAAGTTAATGTTTCTAAATCTTCTAATTCTTTTAAATAAGTAATTGATTTTAATGGTGTTTGACTTACATCTAATTTAGTAATTTTAGTATTATATCTTACGTTTAATTCTTCTAATGGGTTTTTTCCTAAATCAACAGTTTCTAGGTTTTTTAAATATTTGATACCTTCTACTGAATGAATTTCTTGATCATATGCATACATATAAGTAGCCCATTTAATTTCATAATCTGACAAATAACCATTGTCGTCATCATCATACTGATTCGATACAAATTTTCTAAAGTTTTTGTCAGGGAAATTGGTTGAGTTGATTTTGACAGATGCGGCTGATATTGTCATCATTGGTAAGATACAAGCTGTCGCAAGTAATGATAATAATAATTTTTTCATTGTAATTCCTCCTCTTTCATATTTACCCATATTTTAGCATAAATATCATATATTTGAAAGGGCTTTACTTCGCCAGACTTATGATTTAGTCAAATAGGTATTGTCGTATTTCTTCAAGCTCATCACTTATTCATTTCGTTTAATACTATATAAATTAAGTACATAACATTAACGTACTTGTCATTACATAG
>JAXJYR010000289.1:0-4653 GCA_036306885.1 Longicatena sp. | reverse complement strand
GCCTAATACTTATTCTTATATTGTGAAACCAGCACGTTATGATTCAATTTCCAGAGTTTATGGTGATCAATCCAATGCAGTTAGCGAAGTAACAACCTTCACAAAACCTATCATCACATTAACTAAGAAAAGTTCATCAAGTATCAAGATTTCTTGGAAGAAAGTCGATTCAGCCTCTTATTATGAGGTATATCGTAAGGTTGGAAGCGGTGCTTATAAGAAGCTTAAGAATGTTTCTACTACAAGCTATGAATCAAAATCCTTAAGTAAAGGAAAAACATATACTTATAAAGTAAGAGCATATACAACCGTTGATGGTAAAAAAGTATACTCAACCTATTCAACTGCAAAATCAATGAAGCTATAAAACATAAAAGCAACAATTCACTAATACCATTAGTGGTTGTTGCTTTTTGAATAGTTTATGTAATAGAAACACAAAAAAAATTGACAAATATCCTTTCTTTGCTTATAATCTAAAAGTAAAATTATATCAAGGCAATGAAGAGGGAGTAGCATCTTATTGAACTCACAGAGAGTCCCGCTAAGCTGGAAAGGGATAGGAATTTAGGAATGTGAAAAAAGACTTGGAGCCATCCGTAAGGACGTGTAATTCGCGATAAGAATGACGTATAGTCGCTAAGGTCTGTATGGGAAACCTGCAGATGAATTAGGGTGGTACCACGAGTCTCTCGTCCCTATGTGGAAGAGAGTTTTTTTATTTTATAGATTGAAAGGAGAAAAAACTATGGAAAAATTAACTGAACAAGAAGTTGTCCGCCGTCAGAAGATGGAAGAATTAAAAGCTATGGGTATTGATCCATTTGGAAGTGCATATGCTCGTACACACAAATCAGGTCAATTACGTGAAGCTTACGCAGAACACACAAAAGAAGAATTAGAAGAAATGAATCTAACTGTGAAAATCGCAGGACGTATTATGACAAAACGTCGTCAAGGTAAAGCTGGATTTATGCACATTCAAGATATTGATGGAAAAATTCAAATTTATGTAAGAAAAGACGTTTTAGGTGATGATGCCTATGAAGTATTCAAAAAATCTGATATTGGAGATATCGTAGGTATTGAAGGAAAAGTAATGAAAACAAACCACGGAGAGCTGTCAATTAAAGCTGAAGTATATACTCATCTTTCAAAAGCATTACGTCCATTACCAGAAAAATTCCACGGTTTAACAGACAAAGAAGAACGTTTCAGAAGACGTTATGTTGACTTAATTATGAACGAAGAAAGTAAACGTATTGCGTTAATGCGTCCACAAATCATTCGTTCTATCCAACGTTATTTAGATGGACAAGGATTAATCGAAGTAGAAACACCAGTGCTTCAACCAATTTTAGGTGGAGCTTCAGCTCGTCCATTCGTAACACACCACAACACATTAGATATGCCATTCTACTTACGTATCGCAACTGAGTTACCATTAAAACGTTTAATCGTTGGTGGATTAGAAGGTGTATACGAAATCGGACGTTTATTCCGTAATGAAGGTATGGACCAAACACACAACCCTGAGTTTACTACAGTAGAAGCATATGTGGCTTACTCTGATTTATCAGGAATGATGGACTTAATTGAAGGATTATTTGATACAGTTGCGAATGAAGTATTAGGAACAACTGAAATCACATACGATGAAAAAGAAATTTCATTAAAAGCTCCATTCAAACGTTTACACATGGTTGATGGAATTAAAGAAGCATGTGGAGTAGACTTCTGGCAAGATATGAGTTTTGAAGAAGCTTGCGCAATCGCTGCCGAACACCACATTGAAGTTGAGAAAAAACACAACTCTGTAGGACACATTATTAACTTATTCTTCGAAAAATATGTAGAAGAAACATTAATCCAACCTACATACGTATATGGTCACCCAACAAGTATTTCACCATTAGCTAAGAAAAATGCAGAAGACCCTCGTTTCGCAGACCGTTATGAATTATTCATTAATGGAAAAGAATACGCAAATGCATTCTCTGAGTTAAATGACCCAATTGACCAAAAAGAACGTTTCGAAAACCAATTAAAACTTCGTGATCTTGGAGATGATGAAGCAAACGAAATGGACGTAGACTATGTAGAAGCATTAGAATACGGATTACCTCCAACAGGTGGGGTAGGACTTGGAATTGACCGTTTTGTAATGTTACTAACAGGACAAACATCAATTCGTGAAGTATTATTATTCCCTCACATGAAAAATAAATAATAAATTGATTTGGACTCGTTATATCAGTTATTTGATGTAACGAGTTTTTTTATTAACTGTTTTTAGCTATAAAGAAAAAAGCTTGGTATCTAACAAAATACCAAGCATAAAATTATTCAATGATTTTAGTAGCTTCTCTTTCAAGCTGAGGATTCCAACTTGCAAAAATTTTATCTACTATTTCCGCTGTTTTAATCGTCATTTCCTTAATCATAACTGGACTAGAATTATAATGATTTAAAATACATTCATTGATATGATCTACTTCATACACAAACTCACATGCACACGGATACTCGACGATTTCTTCACTATCATTTCTCACAATTTTCATCGCACGAGCCTTCCAATAATTTTCGACTTCAATATATCCATTATCAAAATAGAAATTTGCTACATTTTTAGTTGGAACACGCATTGATATACAACTAGAAACAATCACTTTATCATCTACGCTATACTGTAACTGACAAAAATCATCAGAACCAGTAGGAGTAGACAATTGTAAGCCTTGACAATTTACATTAACAGAATCAAGTAAATACATTAAATATTGAGTAGAATAAGTAGTAGAACCATATAAGCAACCACCACCATATTCTAATGAATACATCCAGTGATCATAACCATAATTCGGTTTAAAACTAGAAGTCATATTAACATAATGAAGTTCTCCTAAGCTTTTATCTTGGATGATTTGTTTGATATGATTAGTAATCGGTAAAAAGACAATTTTTTGCGCTTCCATAATGAAGACATTATTATTTTGCGCTTCATCAAACAAATGAATCGCCTGCGCTTTGGTAAAAGCAAAAGGCTTTTCAACAACTACGTGTTTACCAGCACGAATTGCCTGAAGTGCATTAGGATAATGTAAAGCATTAGGTGTCGCAATATAAATGACATTAATATCATTATCAGCTAGCATTTGTGTATAATCACCGTAAGCTTTTTCAATCTTAAGTTCATTTGCTTTATCTTGTGCTTTATTTAAATCCCTTGAACAAATTGCCACCACTTCGCCATACCTCGAATCACGAACACCTTGGACAAAACGAGCAACAATTGATGCTGTACTTAAAATACCATATGTTAACTTTTTCATAAACAATCTCCATTTTCAATTAAAACAACATGAATTAATATCATCATAACATAAAGTTAAAATAGAAAACAGAGCTAACTTAATCAAGGATTCGACCATCGGTAGAAATCGTCACTACACTCCAAGGAATAAATTTACCACTATTTTGTAATGCTGTTTTTGCCATATTCTCAAGCCCACCACAACAAGGAACTTCCATACGCACAATTTTAACACTTTTAATGTTATTGTTAGCGATGATTGCAGTAAGTTTTTTATCATATTGAGCATTATCTAGTTTAGGGCATCCAATTAATACTACATGATTACGAATAAAATCTTGATGGAAATTACCATACGCAAAAGCACTACAATCAGCCGCAATTAATAAATTGGCATTATCATACATCGGCGCTTGTAAAGGTGCTAATTTGATTTGCACAGGCCAACTTCTTAATTGGCTACTATGAATGGTTTGATTCACTTCTACATTCGGTGTAAAGGTTTGAACACTAGTACCTGGACAACCTCCTTGACAAGGTGAACTAGCAGCTTTTTTGGCAGCCATTGCAGCTTGTACGGCAACATGATCATAAGCAGGAGCCTCACGTAATTCAAATGAAATCGCCCCTTGTGGACATGCAGGAAGACAATCACCTAAACCATCACAATAATGCTCACGCATTAATTTAGCTTTTCCATCAACCAAGTCAATGGCACCTTCATGACACGCTGTCACACATAAACCACATCCATCACACTTACTTTCATCAATTTTAATAATTTTTCTTAACATAATAACATCCTCTCTTTGATTTCTATTTTACAATATTCTTCATCAAACGTATATTAAAATGAATAAAACAAAAAAGTTAATCAAAAATTTGAGCTATTGTAAATTCACAACGTAATAATATAGTGAAAGGAGGAGGTGAAGATGCGAAAAGGAATAAAATTTCGCTTATATCCAACCGAAGAACAAAAACAACAGTTATGTAAACTCTTTGGTAGTATGCGCTATGTATACAATAAGGCTGTAGAAGTATATCTAGAAACAAAACAGAATCATATGAATTATCCTACCTATCATGAGTTAAAAACAATGTTGTATTATCACAAAAAAACACAACAAGGTCAATTCCTTCAAGAAATAGATCCAATAGCGATAACACTATCTTTAAGAAATTTTAGTTCAGCATTAAATGATTATTTGAAATAAAGCTACCGCAATCCCACTGGCTTTAGACGGTGGGTTAAGGTAGCCAAAAGTGGAAAATTATTATATACTTATGACATGGAAATCAAAAAACAGGCACAAATACTTACTACAATACCATAT